>NZ_JAKJSE010000010.1:0-220153 GCF_050336585.1 Enterovibrio makurazakiensis | reverse complement strand
GGCACAGACAGTGGCGATGGCACAGACGGCGGTGATGGCACAGACAGTGGTGATGGCACAGACGGCGGTGATGGCACAGACAGTGGCGATGGCTCAGACGGCGGCGATGGCACAGACGGTGGCGATGGCTCAGACGGCGGCGATGGCACAGACAGTGGCGATGGCACAGACGGCGGTGATGGCACAGACGGCGGCGATGGCACAGACGGCGGCGATGGCACAGACGGTGGCGATGGCACAGACGGCGGTGATGGCACAGACGGTGGCGATGGCACAGACGGCGGTGATGGCACAGACGGTGGCGATGGCACAGACGGCGGCGATGGCACAGACGGCGGTGATGGCACAGATGGTGGCGATGGCACAGATGGTGGCGAAACCCCTGAAGATACTAATGGTTACGTTTTCCATTCAGAGAATGCTGATTCATTCGATTTTGCTGAATCTGCCGTATCTTGGGGTTCAAAATCATCTATCAATACAACCCCTTCAGACACCACCTATGAGCGCGCCATTCAGGTAACAAGCGGCACGGGATATGGCGTTCCTTATGCTGAACTTGCGTGGGGCAATCGCAATCCGGCAGATGCTATCGATGCGTCGGCGTATAACCAACTTCGTTTTAAAGTGAAGAGTACTTTTGCCACTCAAGTTGAAGTGTCCATTCAGGGCGTGAATAGCACCGAAGATAAAAAGCCTTATGCGATTAATACTGGCACAGCGCTGAGCAACGGCTGGATCGAGATGCAAATACCGTTTCCTGCATTCAACGATTTGACGTGGATCGGATTACAGTTTTCGGGCAACGGCACTTTGTTAGTGGCAGATGTGTACCTTGAGCAGGCTGAAGGTAATGGAAGCGGCTACGAAGGAGACTATAAGATAACCTCTTATGGCGCAGGCAGCATTTCAGACACCTTTAACCCTGATGGATACGGCTGTGCTGAAGATCATGGCTTTTGGGTGTTTAATGCTGGGGTGGTTAAACCCGGTGTAGAATCTTGCTCGAACATTGGTACGCCAACTAAGATATTTCCTCAGCTAGTGCCAGAACTCTCAAATCAACCCGTACCCACACACAAATGGTGGGGGTCGGTATCCTTTCTAGGTGAAATGCGCATTGGTGATTCCGACAGTGCTGCGTATATCACCCCCGATCCCGTTAGCGCACGCATTTCAGAACGTGGCTTCAGAATGCTGGGCATCCCCAGTGGGTTAAGAGGTGCGGTTGATAAGTTTGAATACACGGTGCCAGCGCCACTTGATGAAGTTTTTGATGGTATTACTATCGCCAACTCGCAGTTCACCGATATGGAAGGCTATCTAAAAGATCACAGTGATGGCGCAATGACGGTCGAATGGCGAAACGGAACAACGCCAATCATGGAAGCCACTTTTGTGCATGGCTCACCTTACGTTTATGTGAAAGCGTATCAAGGTGACATTGTGTTGAAAACGCTGAAATCAAATGGCGGTGAAAAAGGCACATTTTCAGATTCAAACAACATGCTTGGCGTGTGGACTAACGTAGCAGGCAATCGCACGAACTTTCTTATTGTGGGCGAGGGTGAAACCACTTTCACTGAGAAAACGAGCAATAGAATTGCCGTTATAAATAGCGCAAAAGAAGCGACCATTACATTGTTACCGGGCACTGCTGTGCCAAGTAATGCTGTTAGCAATGAGTTTGCCGCGTTGGCGCGCCAAGTTGTACGTGACGTAGAAATTGATTACGAAGTTAACCGCGCCAATAACCAAGTAACAGTCACGCACACTTATTTGGATAATCAAGGCAATGCGATTGAAACCCTCGCAGGGTTACATCCTTTGCACTGGAAAAACAGCAACGTCGCGACAACCAGTTACAAAATGCGCAGTGCGCGTGGCGTGATCAAATTTAGCCAAACTAATGGATTTTCTTACACCATGCCATTTGTTGGCGTATTGCCTTATCTTCCGAGTACGGTTGGCGATTTTGATACAAATACCCTGAAAAATTTGGTAACAGAGTACGTTAACAAAGGCTCGAATGGTTGGAACCCATACACAGACACGTATTGGTCTGGCAAAAGCTATGGTAAAGCCGCCGAGGTGATTGCGATCGCTCGAAGCATCGGTATGACCACTGAAGCGAATACCTTGACGAGCTGGCTAAAAGGCGAGTTGGAAGATTGGTTCAGCGCTGACACCAATGGTGGCTTAGACACCGTGAAATACTTCGTTTATGACGAAACTTGGACAACCTTACTGGGCGTAGAAGAATCGTTTGGCACGCATCAGCAACTGAATGACCACCACTTTCATTATGGATACTTCGTTCGTGCGGCAGCAGAAATTTGCCGTACTGATATAGCATGGTGTGGCGCTGATCAGTATGGCCCGATGGTCGAATTGTTGATCCGCGATTATGCCGCGAGTAAAGACGACGATATGTTCCCGTACCTTCGAAATTTCGACCCTGCGAATGGATTTTCATGGGCATCAGGTCACGCCAACTTTGAACTGGGTAACAACAACGAATCGACATCAGAAGCGGCCAACTCATATGGTGCTATCGTGCTATACGGCATGATCACGGGTGACGATGAGTTAGTTGAAAAAGGCATGTATTTGCATGCTTCATCAAGTGCTGCGTATTGGGAATATTGGAACAACCTTGATGGATATCGTAATAGCTCACCGCTTTATCCAAACAAAGGGGACGATTACGATAACTTCCCGCCGGGATACGACAAGATCACAACGTCAATTATCTGGGGGACGGGCGGTGTTTTTTCTACCTGGTTCAGTGGCGCTTACGCGCATATCCTTGGCATACAAGGGCTGCCGCTCAATCCATTGGTTTTCCACGTTGGCCTCCACGCTGACTACATGGAAGATTATGTTGAACTTGGCTTAACCGAGTCCAGCAATGGAAAAGCGTCGGGTTTGCAAGACGGTCATTGGCGAGATATCTGGTGGAACCTATGGGCAATGACAGATGCAGATGCTGCGATTGCAGATTATGAAACGCGAGGCTCGAACTATGTCACTGAAGAAGGTGAATCGAAAGCGCATACCTACCATTGGATACATACATGGAAGGCGTTAGGGCACTTGATGACAGGGACTGGATCGTTAACCGCTGATTCACCCACTGCGGTAGCGTTCAAAAATGGCAATCAAATGACTTACGTGGCTTATAACTTTCAAAATACCAGCCAACAAGTGCAATTCAGCGATGGCACTTCACTGACGGTGCCAGCCAATAGCTTTGGCATTAACACATCAGGCTCATCGGGCAACTGATATTTGGTGACTCATTCAGCGAGATTGCTCTCGCTGAATGAGCTTTACACTAGCCTATTGTTTAAGGTGTCAGAATGTATAGTTGACCCCTACATAGCCAGCAGGTGCGCTGATTTTCTCACCTTTGTACTTAACGTTGCTTTCTTCAAGGCCAGCTTTAAAGGTGAAGTTGTCAACGATATATCCTGCTTCTAGACCAACAACGACATTATCACCGGTGATGTTTTGAAGTGTTTGTCCATTGATACTCTTTAATTGCACATCGCCTTTGCCAAGCCCGGCTTTTGTACCGATATAGAAAGTATCAATTACATATAATTTCGGCATGATATTCACTGAGTAAGTGATTAAATCTGACGTGGCCATGGTGCCAATCTCAAATTCTCCGTGATATTTGTATTCACCAAATACAGACACCGAAAGTAAATCTGTTAGATGCATATCGTAGCCGGCTTGGGCTGAGTAACTGGTCTCGTAAGAGGTATCAACAAAACCTGAGTCTTCAATTTTCCCCGTTCCTACCGTGACACCAACAAATGGGTTTGCAAATACACCGAATGAGAAACTAGAAAGGAGCAGCAATGCGACAATTGAATTTTTCATTGTAATAGTCATTCCTGAAATTAAAAATTTATTGCATACCGAACCAGCTCTTAATAATTTATAAAGAGTGAATGTGTATGTTTAGATAATTATTATTTGTTAGTCGGTTATTTTAATCAGCGTTTTGGTTTCGTTATCAAAAGTGAACGCACGTGATTTAAAAGCCATGGTTGAAAAGAAAAAAGGGACAATATCGACGGTTTCACGGTACTCATACACATAAACTGTCGTGTCACCGTTTTTGATGATTTCATCGGGTTCGCCATGGTATGAAACAACACTGTCGATGGAGGTAACGTGGTTTATAGGCTCAAAAGCATTAAACTTGGCACTTTCGTCAAACGGTGTTGAACATCCAGCCAGTGCTAAAGATAGGCCAATGGCACAAATTAGTTTCTTCATTTTTACTTCCTAATAAAATGATCGAGCGGTTGAAGATTAAATAACCATCTTGATTTTTCTGGAGATAACCACTGATTGTTACGTGTTGTTGGTTATTTCTTGTCACTGCTTATAAACAAAAAAGTGTTTGTTTAAGTAATCTACCATTGGAATAAATGCTGGGTTTTCCCAGCTTTTTAGAGTCTGGGTTGGAATAAGGGTAGGCGTATCAGTGCCAATCACACCTTTATTCACGAAGCTGCTACCATCGCTGATTTCTATTTCACCGAGGGGAGATGTTTTAGCGCCTTCAACCATGTATTCGTAGACCGTTCCAGCCACTGCACCAGGGTTCATGTCGACACCTGCAGCCTCGTGAATAGGATCGGGGTCATCGTTACAGCCAGCGACTTGGCCGTTAGAATATGGGCAAGGGTCATATTTTGAAATATGAGGAAGGACGATGGGTTGGGCGTTGGCTTGCGCTGCAATATAGGGAACGGCGATGTTAAAGGCGAGATAAGAGATATCGAGTTCATCACCGGCAACAGTTTGGCTATCAATATAATAGTCAAATAACTGCATCATTTTCTGATAGGCGGTTGGCCCCTCTGTTTCGTTGATTCCGGCGTCTTGCGTAAACAACAGTTCCACGCCGTCGACAACACTTTTCCCATTCATAGCGAGTTCGACCGCGAATTCGCCAGCATCAGTTGGGTTAGCACCCGATGGTGGGTCTACGTCATCTTGAGAAGGAATGATGCCAAGGACCAGAGTTTTGGTGTTGAAAGCACTTTGTACGTCTGTGCTCGCCCATGTCATCATATTTGTCACACGTTGAAGTACGGCTTTATGCTCAGAGTCCGTGATCTGCAAAGGATCAAGGTTAAGCACATAAACGCCATGTTTGAATGGGCAATTGTTAACATCTTGTGCAGCGTTGAATTCACAATTATCAATCGATTGATAAATGCTGACAGAGGTGGTGGGAGCAACTGGACCCGTCGGGGGCGTTGGATTGCTTGGAATGGTGAATGTCTCACTGTTACACCCAGCCATTGATAATCCTAGCGTTACTGCAAGGCTTAAACTTCCTGCTCGCATCTTTAAATCCTATAAATACAAAAACACTAAACGATCCTGTCTTTGTGTTCTGTTAATCCTTTTAAGGTATCCATACCCATTGCATATGTTCTGTGAATTACTGTGTGACCAATAAATTCGGCGGCATTATATGAACAGTATTTTTTATTCTCAAGATTAATTTACCTGTTCAAAGTGTGGGAATTTATTCGTAATTACTTATTAAAGGAGTGGGTATTTCGATAGTTTTCAAACACGCAGCAACAAGCTGGCAACAAGGACGGTTTCTAACAAACCTATTCGATAATGTTGTTAAATGCATCGATTTGCTGTGAAACGGTAACGATGCTTTGGCGTATGAAACAATGTGCTTGATAAAGAATGACGATCTATCTGCAAATATGGAAGGGGTTGGCCTAGAAACATGCGCTTGGTGTTATCTTGCTGCATGACAATTTTAACAATTTAAGATCATTTAAGTGCTCATTATTTGAACGCATTGGTCGGGTTTATGATTCATTGTTCAAAATGGGATACGCTAAGTGTGACTTGGTTACCAGATTGATTTGTGTGAGAACAAAACCAGATGATTAACGGTTTGGGGGGAAGCCTTGCGTTTCTGCGATTGCAGAAACGCAATAATACTGTTTGTAGATGTGTCGCCGCTGTTAAACGTGGTGAGTGGAATAAATGGATTGTCCATATGAGAAGGTGTCACATACTGTTCGGTCATCACCGAGTGTCATTAGAACAAACAGTTTATCCTCCAGTGAATGCGCGTGCTCTATTCGAAACTTCATAAGTTGAGTGGCATGAAGATCGAGTACGACAAAGTCGGCTTCTTTACCTGATTCGAAATTGCCGATCATGTGATCGAGAGACAAAGCTTTTGCTCCTCCAAGTGTGGCTTGGTAAAGCGATTTTAGCGGATGCAGTTTTTTGCCCTGTAGCTGTAAGACTTTGTATGCTTCACTCATGGTTTGCAGCAGAGAAAAGCTCGTACCTGCACCAACGTCTGTTCCCATCCCCACTTTGATACCTTTGGCTTCCATTTCAGCAAGTGGAAACAGGCCAGAACCGAGAAATAGATTTGAGGTTGGGCAAAATGCGATAGCTGAATCGGTTTCTTGAAGCCGAGTACATTCACCTTCACAAAGATGAATGCCATGGGCGAATACCGATCGGCTGGAAAGCAGGTTATGTTGATCGTAGACATCCAAATAGTTTTTGCTATCAGGAAACAGAGACTTTACCCATTCGATTTCTTGAAGATTTTCAGATAGGTGAGTGTGCATGTATACATCGGGATATTCTTTGAGTAATTTGCCAGCCAAACGCAGTTGCTCTGAGGAGCTTGTAGGGGCAAAGCGTGGTGTGACAGCATAAAGCAATCTGCCCTTATTGTGCCATTTCTCGATCAGACTTTTGCTGTCCTCATAGCCTGATTCAGGTGTGTCTGTCAGATCTTCTGGGGCATTTCTGTCCATCAGGACTTTGCCTGCGATCATGCGAAGGTTTCGTTTTTCCGCTTCTTGAAAAAACTCATCGACTGAGGCTTTATGCACTGTGCCAAAAACCAGTGCCGTCGTGGTGCCATTGCGCGCAAGTTCATCCAAAAACTGGATAGCGACTTCCCGGGCATAGTCTGTATCCGCAAAACGTTTCTCTTCAGGGAAGGTATAGTTGTTTAACCAATCGAGAAGTTGCTCGCCATAGGCAGCAATCATACCTGTTTGAGGATAGTGAATGTGGGTATCGATAAAACCCGGTGTGATCAATTTATCTTCAAATTCAACAATTTCAATACTGGCATCCAGTGTTGGCAGTATATCTTCTGCATAACCGACACTAACAATATGACCGTCGGCAACGACTAAAATACCGTCTTCAAAGTATTGATAAGAGTCTTCCAAACCCACGTCCGTTGGGTTGGCAAGGCTGTGCAGTATGGCAGCGCGAAAGGCTTTCGCCGGATGAGTTTTTGGGTCATTCATTCCTTTATGCCCTTATTTTTTCGTTATTATTCTTATCGTTATGCTCTAGCTCTATATCAAGCTTAGGCTTTGTAGACAGGGTAGAGACTTTTTCAGTCAGTTTCTGTGGTAAGTGATCTCGTTTGCTGGAGATGTGCTCACCTTGATAACAAGCGATCAATTCGCCCGCGACGGAAACTGCAATTTCTGCGGGGTGTTTACCTTTTACCGCCTCGATACCGATAGGGCAGATCATGGTGTTAATCGCTTCATCGTTAAACCCACGTTCTTTCAAGCGAAAATCAAAACGTTTCCGTTTAGACAGCGAACCAATTAAACCGAAATAGCGACTGTCTCCGCGTTTTAGAATGGCTCGGCAAAGGTCAAAATCCAGTTGATGGTTATGGGTTAACACCAAATACATACAGTTGGTTGGTAGGTTAGCCACTTCACCGACTGGGTCGTCACTCAATAGCATTTCAACGTTGTCAGGAATTTGAGCAGGAAATTGCGCTTCACGCTCATCAATCCATATCACCTTGAATGGCAGAGTTGCGAGAATATGAACTAGCGCTTTGGCAACATGGCCAGCACCGAAAAGAGCCAGTATATGTCGTTGTTGTCCGATGGGTTCGAAACTTAGTGTGACAATGCCACCGCAACATTGCCCTAGTCTTGCGCCTAGGTTGAACCGCTCGATTTTCATCTCGCTATGACCGTGCGATAGCATCTCTTGTGCGGCTTTCATTGCAACGTGTTCAAGATGCCCGCCACCAATGGTGGCAATGACCTCGTTCTCTGTCACCAGCATTTTCGTGCCTGCGCCACGTGGCACTGAGCCCTTGTCTTCGAGTACCGTTACCATCACACAGGGCGTGCCTTTGGCTTCAAAGTCAGCCAGTGCCTGGATCCAATTGTCTTTAAACATCACTGTTCTCCAATCCATGGTTCTGGGTTATCTGCTTAGAGCGAAAAATCCGCGGCAGATTTGCCTTTACGAGCCTGCTTGATGGCGTTGTAAACCTGCTCGGGTGTGGCGGGGGCAGGAAGGTGCGGGATTTCCCCGTCTTCAGCAACACTCACAATGGCATCGCGAATCGCGCTCCATACCGAAATCGCCAACATGAAAGGAGGTTCGCCCACGGCTTTGGAGTGGAATACCGTGTCTTCGGCGTTGGTGCGGTTTTCGACCAAACGTGTGTTAAAGATTTCCGGTGTGTCTGCGACAGCTGGGATTTTGTAGCTTGCCGGGCCTGCAGTCATCAACTGGCCTTTATCGTTCCACACTAACTCTTCGGTTGTCAGCCATCCCATGCCTTGAATAAAGCCTCCTTCAACCTGACCAACATCTATCGCTGGGTTAAGTGACGCCCCCACGTCGTGAAGAATGTCAGCACGGAGAACTTTGTATTCCCCTGTTAGGGTATCAATAATCACTTCAGAGCAAGACACGCCATAAGCAAAGTAATAGAAGGGACGTCCACGGGCTTTTTCGTGATCGTAGAAAATCTTCGGTGTGCGATAAAAACCAGACGCTGCTAGCGAGATCTGGTTAAACCAACATAGCTCCGTAAAATCGGCAAACGTTAGGGTTTTCTTGTCGCCAATCGACACAATGCCATTGCTGAAATTTACGTCTTCGGGGGTAACATCAAAATGAGTGGAAGCAAAATTTACCATACGCTCTTTGATGATCAGCGCAGCATTCTGCGCTGCTTTACCATTAAGGTCAGTACCAGACGACGCTGCGGTGGGTGATGTGTTTGGCACTTTTTCAGTATTGGTGGCCGTGACTTGAATGGTGCTGACATCCACATTGAAGGTTTCCGCGACGATTTGGGCGACTTTGGTGTTTAATCCTTGGCCCATCTCCGTGCCGCCGTGGTTAAGTGAAATGCTACCGTCGGTGTACACAGTCACGAGCGCACCCGCTTGATTTAGGAAGGTTGCCGTAAATGAGATACCAAATTTCACTGGCGTAATAGCAATGCCTTTTTTCAGGATTGGGCTATTGGCGTTGAATTCCGCAATCGTTTTTCGTCTTGCTTGATAGTCGCACTCTGATTCCAAGTCTAACGTCATGTCATGAATAAAATTATCTTCCACTTTCTGGTAATAGTGGGTTTCATCACGGCCTTCGCCTTCGCCTTCGCCTTCGCCTTCGCCTTCTGCGCCGTAGTAGTTGGTTTTGCGTACATCGAGAGGATCTTTGCCAAGATGGTAAGCGATAGTGTCCATCACGTGCTCAATGGTCATCATCCCTTGAGGGCCACCGAATCCACGATAAGCCGTGTTTGAAGCGGTATTGGTTTTTACGCAATGCCCTGTGACAGTGGCGTTGCCAAGATAATACGCGTTGTCTGAGTGGAACATGGCGCGATCGACGATGGAGCGAGATAAATCTGGGGAGTGTCCTGCATTGCCAGATACCACGATCTCAATTCCTTCAATCAAACCATTGTCATCAAAACCGACTTTGTATTGGTTGAAGAAAGGGTGTCGTTTGCCCGTCATCATCATGTCTTCACGACGAGGAAGACGGAATTTCACTGGTTGTCCGGTTTGAATAGCGAAAACCGCTGCAATACAGGCAGGGCCAGCAGCTTGTGTCTCTTTACCACCAAATCCACCACCCATTCGGCGCATATCAATCAGCACTTTGTGCATAGGAACACCAAGAACCGATGACACAAGCTTTTGTACTTCAGTCGGGTTTTGGGTGGAGCAATAGACAATCACACCACCATCTTCGGTCGGAACAACACTAGAAACCTGTGTCTCTAAATAGAAGTGCTCCTGACCGCCGACATGGAGTGCTCCTTCTAAGACATGATCAGCGT
Source organism: Enterovibrio makurazakiensis (assembly GCF_050336585.1). Lineage (NCBI taxonomy): Bacteria > Pseudomonadati > Pseudomonadota > Gammaproteobacteria > Vibrionales > Vibrionaceae > Enterovibrio > Enterovibrio makurazakiensis. Next base: position 209,985 of record NZ_JAKJSE010000010.1, on the reverse strand, counting down.
TGGCGATAGCGGCGGCAGAATCACCACGTTTTTGTGTGTGGCTGTCAGTAACAAACAGTTCTTGAGCCAATGCTTCTTCTACATCTAGCGCGGCTGGCAAGAGTTCGTATTCAACAATGGCGGCTTCTGCACCTTTGCGGGCGTTGTCGAGACTGTCAGCAGCAACAGCAATAACAGGTTGTCCAACATACACCACTTTGCCGTCTGCTAGCATTGGGTCTCCAGGAAGGATCGGGCCGATATCTAGCTCACCAGGCACATCTTCTGAAGTTATAACACTTCGTACACCAGCAACATGATAGCAAGGGGACACATCAAGCTTGGTGATGTTTGCATGTGCATGTGGGCTCATCAACGCATAAACGTGCAGTTGATTCGGAAATTCGTTGCGGTCATCAATATACAGAGCTTCACCGGAAACCTGCTTCTCAGCACTTTCATGCTTCACGGATTTACCGACACCTGTCATTAGTCCGGCTTTGGCCTGTGTGGTCATTTCTTCCATTGTCATGGAGGGAATTGTTTTACGAGACATAATGAATAACCCTCGTTTCTATCGTGTTACCAGCCGCGGTATAAGTGAGTTCGGTATATAAGCGATAAAGTAAATTAGCGGCCGTTTCCGCTCGATATTCTTTGGTGGCTCTTACATCCGATATTGGTGAAAAGTCACTAGCCAATGCTGTCATCGCCGCTTGGATCGTGGTTAAGGAGAGCGGCTTGCCGATCAATGCTTGTTCACAGTGAGTGGCGCGAGCTGGAATGGCAGCCATACCGCCAAACGCCACACGCACTTCTGTGACAGTGTCACTATCGAATTTCAGGTGAAATGCAGCACACACCGCCGAAATATCATCATCAAAGCGCTTGGAGATCTTGTACGCTTTGAATACTTGGTCTGGCAACGGTTTGGGTACACGAATCGTTTGGATAAACTCAGACGCTTGCAACGCAGTGACTTTGTAGTCTTTGAAGAAATCTTCGAGCGCGATCTCACGTGCTGTTTCTCCACGTCTAAGCGTGATTGTCGCACCCAGCGCAATCAACAACGGCGGCCCATCACCAATCGGAGAAGCATTGGCAATATTTCCGCCAATCGTGCCTTGGTTGCGGATTTGCAGAGAAGCAAAACGCTGGATCAGTGCACCGAAATCAGGGTAGTGCGGTTCAAGCGAACGATACACATCGGTTAACGGGACATTGGCTCCGATTTCAATGTGCGTGTCAGTCTCGTTCACGGTTTTGATATCTTCGACATGCCCGAGGTAAATCAACTTATCAATGTCACGATGAAATTGCGTGACTTCCAACGCCAAATCAGTGCCACCTGCTAACAGTTTTGCATTGGGGTGCGCCATCAAGGTTTTGGCTAGTTCGTCACTGTTGGTCGGGGTGAAAGCCGTCTTGCCATCAGCATGATGTTCAAGTTCGGGTTTACCAATGGCATTGAGCTTTTCAACTGTTTCTCGTTCGTAATCGGAGAACTGATCGCGGATCGGCGCTTCTTGACTGAGTGATAACGCCGCTTCAACGATAGGTCGATAACCCGTGCAACGACAAAGATTGCCAGCGAGCGCTTCATAGGTATCTTCTTTATTGGCGTTCGGCGTGTTTTTGGTGAGCGCGAACATCGACATGATAAAACCCGGAGTGCAGTACCCACATTGGCTACCATGAAAATCGACAATGGCTTTTTGAACGGGATGAAGCGACTCTTTCGTTCGTAGATCTTCCACGGTAATTAGTTGTTTTCCGTGAAGTGCCGAAACAAAGGTGAGGCAAGAGTTCAGGCTGCGGTATTCAAGCTTGCCATCTACCACCTCGCCCAACACGACGGTGCATGCCCCGCAATCACCGGAACCACACCCTTCCTTTGTGCCTGTCTTGCGCACATGTTCGCGAAGGTAATTCAATACAGTTAGGTTTGGAGAAATATCCTTTTCTTCCTGCAAGGTCTGATTTAAGAGAAAACGGATCACATGGCCTCCATGACAGTTAGCATCCACTGATTACAAATTAGTCATTTCTGACCGTTCGGTCAACTTTATGTTAACAGTGTGTTTACATGTCCGTAATGCCGGAAAAGACTGAAAAATCAATCAGTACCTTACTTATTTGGTTATAATTAACGAAAATGGTAAACAATAATTGTATACAATTTGTGATGATGATCGTCTGTGAGTATTGAAAATTACAGTGAGACCCACTGTGTTATAGAGAGGAAAATAGGAAAAGCTTACTTTGAAAGGTGAAGTCATGACCGCATAAGGGACGATGAGGAGAATAGCAGAATCGATAAAAAATAGGATTAACCATTGCTCAATATTCCCCACCGTACAGTAGGTTCAGCAGGGCAATGGCTAACGGGTTATGCTTTCTTCTTTAGGACATTAGAGAAAACAGCGTGAAGATCTTGTGTACTAATTTCGTCATGAAGGTTGAGTTTTGATTTGATGTGTTCAAGGTGCGTTCTCATCAAAGAAACTGCTTTATCTTTATCTCGAGCTTCTATGGCGTCTAGCAGTTGCGTGTGTTCATCATAAGAGCAGTTATGCTGTTTGCTTGATTCATATAGTGCAATTATCAGTGAACATTGTGACACCAAACTACGCTGGAAGCTCATCAATGGCAGGTTGTCTGCCATGGCTGCTAGCTCTATATGAAACTCTCCAGAAAGACGAATGCTTCGTCCGGTATCGTTCAGTGCAATGGCTTCGTGTTCTTCTGCAACCATGGCTCGACACTTTGCGATTTGTTCGCCAGTGGCGTGTTCCGCGGCGAGTTCAACAATGGCTAATTCCATCACTTCGCGTGCTTTCAGTATTTGCATGGCTTCATCAACAGAAGGAGAAGCAACGATGGAGCCACGGTTGGGACGAGTGCTAACAACTTGCTCAACAGATAGACGCAGCAATGCGCGTCGGATGATGGTGCGGCTGACACCAAAAATTTCGCCTAAAGCTTCTTCGCTTAGTTTGGTGCCAGGTGGGAGACGTTGTTCAAGAATGGCATCAAATATATGGCCGTATACAACGTCATCTTGCGTCATCTTAGGGGACGCCGATTTACTCTTTTTTGAGGTTGCTTTGAGAAGCCCTGTCATGCCGTTTTCCCTATTACGACTCGTCGTCTGTCACGAGTCTGCTGTCAACTAACGTTCTAAAAGCGAACGTAAAAAACTGAAGTTTATGATTATTAGGTTTTGTATAAGAATAGCCGAAGTGATTGTACAATATCGACGCAATTATTGTATTGGTGAGATTTATCTTTGCGGGATGGGTTCTATTTAGTCATACCGCACGTGAAGCGCAGAATCATGACTTATGAATAGCCACAGAAGTGACAGGGAATAGCTGAGGGAGGTGTAGTGCACTCAGTCATGCATGCATGCATGTATGTTTGGGCATACCTAACTCCCGGAAACGAGAGTTAGGCGAGGTTTCTATGAGTTTAACGCGTGGTCAGTACTGAAGTGCGCAGCAATAATTCCAGCGATGGCGACTTCTTCGTCGGTGTCTGAGATATCACCTGAAACCCCTACCGCACCAAGCAGAGTGGATTGCTGATCACGGATAAGTACACCTCCGGGTACTGGCACGAGATTGCCATGTGCGAGCGTCGAAACTGACGATATAAAACTGGGTCTTGCTTGTGCATCATCAGCGATTTTCCTAGATGAACAGCCCAGCGCTAAGGCGCCCCATGCTTTACCAATTGCAATTTCAGGACGCATCATGCTCGAACCATCTTGTCGCTGGAGAGAAATCAACGCGCCTCCTTTGTCCAAAATAGCAACGGTGAGTGGGGCGGTATTTCGGTTTTGCGCGGCAAGAAATACCTGGTCGGTAATATCCAGTGCGTTTGTCATCGTCAGATTTTCCATTGAGCTCTCCTAGAAGTGAACGGAGGCAGCATGATCCTGCTGCCGCCAATACGTGTTATTCGAGTTCTGCGTAGCAAGGAATGGTTAGGAAGTCCGCAAATTGGGTGTTAGTCGACAGGGCGAAGAACAATGCTGATGCATGATCAAATTTCCTACTCTGGTCATGACCAACTGACGCTTTTATCTCGTTCACTTCTTGATCAAGCCACGTTCTAAAAATCTCGGTGGTGAACGGACGATCATCATCAAGTGATACTTGATGCTTCAACCACTGCCAAATATTTGCACGGGAGATTTCTGCGGTGGCAGCATCTTCCATCAAGCCGTAAATTGGTACACAGCCTATGCCGCGTAACCAAGACTCCATATATAGCACCGCAATGCGGATGTTCTTTCTTACGCCTTGCTCGTCTTTTGGTCCTTTGCTCGGTTGCAGCAGAAGGTCTTTGCCGTATGTGCCGTCAGGGATGAAGTGACGCTGGTGGGTCGAACCGTTGAGATACTCATCGAAAACTTCTCGAGCTAGAGAGACCAAGTGCGGATGAGCTACCCAAGTGCCGTCATGGCCATTGGTGGCTTCTCGGCGTTTGTCGGCGATCACTTTCTGGGTGACACTCGCCATTTCTGCCGGATCTTTTGAAGGTATAAATGCAGACATACCCCCAATGGCTAATGCGCCGCGGCGATGACAGGTTTGGATCAGTCGCTTGCTATAGGCTTCTAAAAATGGTTGATCCATGCCAATAGCATGGCGATCAGGCAAAATGCGGTCAGTATGATTCTTGAGGGTTTTGATGTAGCTGAAAATGTAATCCCAACGTCCGCAATTCATGCCAACGATATGCTTGCGCATGGCATAAAGCATTTCATCCATCTGAAATACAGCGGGAAGCGTTTCCAACAATACGGTGGCCCTAATCGTCCCTGTCTCTGCACCAAAGTAATCCTCAGTAAAGTCGAAAATTGATTCCCACCATGCTGCTTCTTCCATTGACTCGAGCTTAGGTAAATAGAAATACACCCCTTGCCCTGATTCTTTTCTGCTTTGGTGGTTATGGAAAAAGTACAAGCCGAAATCCATTAAACTGGCAGGCATTGCTTTGCCATCAAACAGAATGTGTGCCTCTTCTAGGTGCAAACCACGAGGGCGATGGATCAAGGTAGCGGGGCTGTCTGCCAGTTGATAGTGCTTGCCGTTTTTAGGGTCAGTAAACGCAATCGTGCCAGTATTGGCATCGCGCATGTTGATTTGGCCATTGATCATGTTTTCCCATGTCGGCGACGTTGCATCTTCGAAGCAGCACATGAAAACATTGGCGCCAGAGTTTAGTGCGTTAATAACCATCTTTCGATCGATCGGACCTGTAATCTCAACACGACGGTCGAGCAGGGCATTTGGCACTGTATCCACTCTCCAATTCGGGTCATCACGAATATGCTTTGTATCGGCTCGAAAATCTGGCAGTGAGCCGCTGTCATATTCAGCCTGTTTTGCTTTTCGTGTATTGAGCAGTGCGTAAAGATCATCCGCAAAATTCACACATAGGGCTTCCAAAAATGCTAATGCCTTCTCGTCGAGGATCATTTTGGCTTCATCGCTAAAAAGCGAACCAATGACTTCTAGCCTTGATGCAGTCGTGTTGAGTCGATGTGTTTGGCGTTGTTTTTGCTGGTGTTCTGGGTTGCTCTGAATGTCATGCATCGGCAAGGTCCTTTACTAATGTATACAATAAATCTAATTATGGTGTTTTATTATTTGTTTTATAGTGAACAATAAAAGCACAATGTTAATGCAATGTGAATAGCAATCTTTCCTAATCTCTGATATTTCGTGAGTTGTCAGACCACACTGTCAATGCCCAGCCTGATGCCACATAAGCTGGATCTCAATCTTCTCTTGTTGGCAAAATGTTAAAAAAGCCTTGCGGTTAAAATTTATTCGATCTAAAAATACAATAACGTTAAAAATTGTATACAAAAGGAGTTTTGCATGGCAAAGATGAGAGCGATTGATGCAGCCATAGAAGTGTTAAAGCGTGAAGGGGTGGTGAAAGCATTTGGTGTTCCAGGGGCTGCCATTAACCCTTTTTATTCAGCATTGAAGAAGGTAGGAGGGATTGATCATGTGTTAGCGCGTCATGTTGAAGGAGCTTCACACATGGCGGAAGGGTATACGCGAGCAAATGCGGGAAATATTGGTGTTTGTATTGGGACATCTGGCCCAGCAGGCACCGATATGATCACAGGGCTATATTCCGCACAAGCAGACTCAATTCCTATTCTTTGTATCACAGGGCAGGCGCCAAGAGCGCGTCTTCATAAAGAAGATTTTCAAGCTGTTGATATTGAGTCAATAGCGCGTCCAGTCACCAAATGGTGTTCAACCGTGATGGAGCCAGCACAAGTCCCACGGGCGATTCAGCATGCTTTTCAGGTGATGCGTTCTGGTCGTCCGGGTCCTGTGTTGATAGACCTGCCTTTGGATGTTCAGCTGGCTGAGATCGAATTCGATATTGATAGCTATGAGCCGCTTGAACCCTACAAGCCTGCGATGACAAGACACCAAGCGGAAATGGCGTTGAAAATGCTCAATGACGCAGAACGTCCGTTAATCGTTTCAGGCGGCGGTGTGATTAATGCCAATGCATCCGAGCTGCTGCAAGCGTTCGCGGAAATTCTCGGCGTACCGGTTATTCCTACTTTGATGGGATGGGGGAGTATCGCGGATGATCACGAACTTATGGCGGGCATGGTGGGGCTTCAAACGTCTCATCGCTACGGCAATGCATCCATGCTGGCGTCTGACTTGGTATTTGGCGTTGGCAACCGTTGGGCGAATCGCCACACGGGATCGGTTGATGTTTATACCGAAGGCAGAAAATTTGTTCACATCGACATCGAACCGACTCAAATTGGGCGTGTTTTCTGTCCGGACCTCGGCATCGTGTCTGACGCCCATGCAGCTTTGTCACAACTCGTTGAGGTCGCCAAAGAATGGAAATCACAAGGTCGCCTGAAAGATCACAGCGATTGGGTGAGTGATTGTCAGCAGCGTAAAGCCACCATGCTGCGCAAAACCCACTACACCGAGCAGCCAGTGAAACCGATGCGCGTATACGAAGAAATGAACCGAATTTTTGACCGTGATACTTGCTACGTGAGCACCATAGGTCTTTCACAAATTGCCGCCGCGCAGTTTCTGCATGTCTATAAGCCTCGTCATTGGATCAACTGCGGGCAGGCTGGTCCGTTAGGTTGGACAGTGCCCGCCGCATTGGGCGTTCGTGCTGCGGATCCAAAACGCCAAATTGTTGCGATATCGGGTGATTATGATTTCCAGTTCATGATTGAAGAGCTCGCTGTTGGGGCGCAATTTAAGCTGCCGTATATCCACGTATTGGTGAATAACTCTTACCTTGGCTTAATCCGTCAGGCTCAGCGTCAATTCGATATTGATTACTGCGTGCAACTGGCATTTGAAAATCAGAATGCCCCTGAATTGGCAGACTATGGTGTCGATCATGTAGCTGTCGTGGAGGGTTTAGGTTGTAAGGCAATCAGGGTTAGAGAGCCAGATCAAATTGGGTCGGCCTTTGAGAAAGCCAAAGTGCTAATGGAAAAACATCAAGTGCCCGTGGTGGTAGAAATCATCTTAGAAAAAGTCACTAACATCTCGATGGGTGTGGAAATTAATGCCGTGAATGAATTTGAATCGATTGCTGAATCTATTGCCGATGCCCCTACCGCTTTGGCGGCACAAAACCGAGATGCTGTATAGCCAAAGGCTGCTCAGAAAAGCTTGATGATAAGGAGATAACGATGCCAAAACTTGCTGCCAATTTATCCATGCTATTTACCGAATTGCCATTCATTGAACGCTTCAGCGCCGCTGCTAAAGGTGGGTTCAAGGGAGTTGAGTATCTATTTCCCTATGCGTTTAACGCACAGGAACTTAAAGCGGAACTTGATAAAAACCAACTGAAACAAGTGCTGTTCAACCTCCCATCGGGCGATTGGGACAACGGTGACCGAGGTATTGCTGCTGATCCTTCCCGAGTCGAAGAGTTTCGTGCAGGCGTGCCGACGGCGATTGAATACGCCAAGGTACTTGAATGCGACCAAGTAAACTGTCTGGCAGGCATTGTGCCACAGGGCGTCACTCAAGAAGACGCAGAAGCGACCCTGATTGAGAACCTGAAATTTGCCAATGAACAGTTGGAAGATGCGGGAATAAGGCTTGTGGTTGAGGCTATCAACACCCGTGACATTCCAGGCTTTGCGCTCACCAATACCCAACAGGCATTGAGAATTTGTGATGTGGTGGGCAGTGACAACATTTCGCTGCAATACGACATCTACCACATGCAAATTATGGAAGGCGATATCGCCCAAACGATGGCTTCCTCACTCAACCGCATTGGTCATATTCAAATTGCCGATAACCCAGGTCGACATGAGCCAGGGACGGGTGAATTGAACTACCACTTCCTGTTTAAACATATTGACAGCATGGGTTATCAAGGTTGGGTGGGCTGTGAGTACAAACCTGCGACGACAACACAAGAAGGTCTGACATGGCTATCTGATCATAACCAGAATGAGGAGTAAACAAATGACGACAATTGCGTTTATTGGTACAGGCATTATGGGCAAGCCTATGGCAGAGAACCTGCAAAAGGCAGGTTATCAACTTCATCTTTCTGAACGTCGTTCTTCAGCACCAAACACCTTGAAAGAAGGTGGCGCTAAAACCTTCGCCACCCATCGAGAAGCCGTTCAGGATGCAGACTTCATCATCATTATGGTGCCTGATACGCCGCAGGTTGATGAAGTACTGTTCGGCGCAGAAGGGATTGAAGCCGCGTTAGATGCATCGAAAACCGTGATCGACATGAGCTCAATTTCTCCGATTGAAACTAAGCAGTTTGCTGCTCGCGTAAAAGAAAGCGGCGCAGCGTATTTAGATGCGCCCGTGTCTGGCGGAGAAGTGGGGGCAATCAATGCCACGCTGACTATCATGGTGGGTGGCGCTGAAACTGATTTCGAGAAAGCATTGCCTTTGTTCGGTGCCATGGGTCAAAACATCAATTTGGTGGGTGACTGCGGCGCTGGGCAAGTGTGTAAAGTAGCAAACCAAATCATTGTCGCGTTGAACATAGAGGCGGTGTCGGAAGCATTGGTATTTGCTTCCAAAGCAGGTGCCGATCCAGCACGTATTCGCAACGCCTTGCTTGGCGGTTTTGCCAATTCCAAAGTGCTGGAAGTACATGGGGAGCGCATGGTGAAAGGTACTTTTGACCCCGGATTTAGAATTCGCCTTCACCAGAAAGATTTGAATCTCGCTTTAACGGGAGCTAAGGCTCTGGGTGTCGCATTGCCCAATACCCAATCAGCCCAAGATCTCTTTGGCTTGTGCGCAGAGCAAGGCGGTCAGGATTGGGATCATTCCGCGCTGATCAAAGCCATTGAATCCCTTTCAGACCACAATATTCGAGGCGAGTAGCACGGTTTAAGCTTTACCGAGTTTTGTTTTAGATATCATATCGGTCCTTTGATATTTGCCCGCTTCTTTCACGACGGGCTTTTTTTTGTTTCATTTATCGTGAATTCCACCAGTGTGACTGGATGATTCGCCGTTGATTCATTAGAGTTGAGCTAAGCACTTACTGAATCCATGGACGGTCAATGTCACGCATCAGGGCGAAAAATCAGGAAAAGATCATCGACGTTGCCAGTCAACTGTTCGCTGAAAAAGGCTATGCTGCCACGACAACCGCCGAAATTGCCCAACGCGCAGAAATCCCAAAGCCCAACCTCTATTACTACTTCAACACCAAAGATAATCTCTACCGCGCCGTATTGGAGAGTGTCACGTTACCGTTGCTAGAAGCCTCATTGCCGATAGAGCAACTGGATGACCCAAGAGAAGCGCTGACCCAATACATTCGCACCAAACTCCGAATTTCCCGAGACCACGCCTCAGCCTCAAAAACCTTTGCTGCCGAAGTGATGGCGGGTGCACCACATTTACCGAGAGACATTGCAGAAGCCCTGATCGACCAATCTAAGATGATCCTCAACAAGTTCGACTATTGGATTGCTCAAGGTTGGATGGACCCTGTTCCCGCCAAGCATCTGATGTTTATGCTTTGGTCTTCCACCCAAACCTACGCCGACTTTAACTGGCAGATTTGCCAAGTGAGTGGTCAATATGAGCTGGAAGACGAAGACTTTGAACAAGCAGCGGTGTTTCTCGTGAATTTGGTGCTCAATGGATGCGGTGTTAAGCATGCGGATTGAAGGATTATTTCAGGAAACTGAGCTACCCCATAACTGACCTGTTTCGCAACCGTGAAAATTTCTAAATTGAAATGCATATTTCACGTTTAACTGCGATGTGAATCATGCTGCTATTTATGCGGCTTGTGGTAATTTTATGGCCAAATTTTAGGCTGTAACACCTACGTTAATTATCAATAAATATATGGTGGAAGTACCAGTGTTATAGATAGATATGCAATTACATTTCTATCTGAGTGTAAGGTTTCTCATTATTGTCACATTTTCATTAGTGAGTGTTCTTTATAATGCTGTGGCCGTAGTTGGCACGCAATTCAAAATGGTGTCAGTGCATAAATTTGTCTTTGTGGGGTGGGTGATTTTAAACGGCTGTGAAGTTGCTAGTTAATTTACTCCATGATGTGATTTAATTATCTAAATATAATAAAACAAAATAAATGTTAATGTCAGAGGTTATGGGTGATGAGATGTTTAGTGTGTGTCTTTTACTTGGCTATTGCTGGTAGTGCGAGTGCTGAAATTGTTGGTGGTGATGGCTTCATTAGTAGAGTGGATGAGATTGAAGTTAATCAAACTGCAATCGGATCTCGTATGCAATTGCTACGAGTTGAAGAAATAACATTTTCCGATGCTACGATATGTGGAGACCAAACGATAGCGGTTAACAATGATTCTTTAGAAATAGAGAATGTTGATGATTATCATTCTGCTATTAGAAATGTTTGGTATGATGCTGCAGAAGGTGGATATTTTCTTGTAACGACTAATGGGTGTGAAAGTAAAGGCACCGAAATGATTACTAGTATATCACTATGTAGTCTGGATATTTGTGACGAAAAATACGTCATTAAATCTGATAAAGTGTGGTTGGATAGCGACTACCTAAAAGTGCGTAAGCTACAAGCGTCAATGTATATGGAAAAGACCTTACCATATGACGAATCATCAAAAAGCTATAAGGTGAAGGGCGTATATATTGAAACTGACTCGGTTGCATTCGAATCTTCAATACTAGATGAGAGTCAATTAGGGCTTTCATTTTATGGGGCTTATACAGGGTATTACCCTAACGGCGAGTTTAAAGAAAAGTATACCTATGATGTGGATGGGCGTAAGCAGGGTAAAGGGGAGGAGTTCCATGAGAATGGCAAGATTAAAAGATCAGCCTCCTTTAATGATGACCAACTGCATGGTGAAGTGATCTCCTATCATGGTAATGGTCAAATTCAAAGCAAGCTATTGTATGAATTGGGTGAGTTAAAAGATGGAAAATATACTCACTATAGTGAAGATGGTAGTGTCTTTACTTCTTACGAAAAGCGCAATGGAAGTTATGTGGGTACACAAAAGTACTTCTACTCCAATGGGGTATTGGCAAATGAAAAAGTGTATGAAAACGGAGAGATTGTATTCAATGTAAGCTTTGATAAATCTGGATCCAAATCATCTGAAAGTACAGTTGATGGCGCACTGACTACTGTAAATTTCTACAAAGCATCTGGATTTTTAAGGCAAAGAGAAATTTTCAAGAATACTGGAAATAGCGAGGTTATGATACTTAGGGAGTCTTGGTATGATAATGGGAATAAAAAGTATGTGGCAAATTACAACGAAAACCTTCGTATGCATGGAGAGCAAAAGGAATGGTATGAGAACGGTAAATTGAGTTCGATTTATGGCTATTCATCCGGAGAGAAAATATCAAGTAAAGAATGGTCTAAGAATGGCTTCCTTATAGAGGAGTCCTATTTTAAAGGTTATAAAGAAGACAAGCATCATAAGAAGTGGGATGCAAATACTGGCCGACTGATCTATGAAGTTGAATATGATAATGGTATGGTGATAAGTGCTGAGAAAACGTACGACGGTGAAACTGGTAGCCTGATCAAAGAGCAATATCCATCTGATGATGGAAGCTTTCCAAGATATAACTTCTTCAACGGTGAGCCGCCAATTAAGTACTACGAGAATGGAGAGTTGGTGAAAATTGTATGTGGTTATTCGACATCAGTTGAAGATCCTGTCGTCGTTTTCCAAAGCGCAGAAAATGAAGATGTTGACTCTCAACTCATGTTGGCGGATTTTTATCGAGGGTGCGGTGAAGGACAGCGCTCAATTAGTTGGTACGAAAGAGCTGCAAAGAATAATAACTTGGAAGCAGCAAGATCATTAGTTTATATCTACAAGTATGGAGAAGAGCACTATCAGCAAAAACCCGATGCAAATATGGCTCTAAAGTATGTTTTACAGTCCGCAGAACTAGATGAGGATGGTTTTAACTTATATATTGCAGGGGTTGAGTATCTTCCTGATGACTTTGTGAATGAAATCCTTCCTAGTTATGATTCTTACACAAAAGTAGATACTGATTTTGTTACCGCAAAAGAGAATCTTATTGCTTCGTCTGAAAAGGGCTTCACCTCTGCGAAGTATGTTTTGGGCTTGATGTTTCAACATGGTGTAGGTGTTGATAAATCAAAGGCAAGTGCATTAAGTTACTTTGAAGACATTCGAAGTGATGACGAGAAGTTAGCTGATCGCCTAATATCAGGTATCAATTAATCATTTGTGAGGTGAGTTTAACTCACCTCAATCTTTGGTCATGATACCTCTCTGTGAGAGAGGTATCATGACGACAAACGATCCCATCCAGCATTTTGCACTTCTTTTCTCTCATTCATCACAAAATGTGTTGAGAGAGAGATGTAATCCTCCTGTCGTTTGAATGCCACATGCCAATGTGGCAGATTTCTATCTAGGGTAATTCACCCTGGATCATCGTTATTACTCAAGGAGCAACATCATGAAATGCTTGGTCGTTGTGTCACATCCCGTCAAGGAAAGTCTGTGTCAGTATTTGAGTGCACAGACTGTCGAGCACCTTAAAAGCAAAGGCTACGACGTTAACGTGATTGATCTGTATCAGCGTGGATTTGAACCCTCTTTAACCTCAGCAGAGCGAAGTAGCTACTATGCATCTGAATATGATAAAAGCCGTGTCGATGACGATATAGCGTTGCTTCTTGAGGCTCAATGTTTGGTGTTGATATTCCCTACATGGTGGTTTGGATTTCCAGCCATTCTGAAAGGGTGGATAGATCGGGTCTGGGCACCTGGCTATGCGTATGATCATGATAAAGATCTTGGTGCGCTGAAACCACGCCTCCACAATCTGAAAGAGGTAAAGGTGATAACAACGCTTGGCTCTCCTTGGTGGGTTGATACCTTTGTGATGTGGAAGCCAGTAAAAAGGGTGCTTAAAATCGCAATATTGGGTGCTTGTGTCCCAAAATGTGATTTTAAATATTTATCACTCTATGAAAGCGAGAAGGTGACAAAGGCACAAGTTGAGTTATTTGTTGAGAAGATCAAAGCAAAATTCTGAGCACTGAGTGCAACACACGGCCTGCTTTTACCGCCAAAGTTGAGAGCATTTTCGTTGATTTTCTAGGTGCTATAATGCGGAGTGTTTGAGAATACGATCGCATTGTCGCCTACGGATTTAGCCATTGATTGCAATACAAAAAACATAGGGATAAAACTTTCTTTTGTGACCGTTACGTTAACGGTTCAGGAGAATGGATATGCAAAAATTCTTAGCTCTATATTTGATAATATTAGGTGTGTTTGTTTGCAGTACGAGTTTTGCAAATCAGTCTCGAACGCACTATTTGAAGATTGATGCGCCTACGTTAAAAAACAGTAAGCTGGAAACTGCAAATGAACAATTTATCTACATCTATCTACCCTCTAGCTATTTCACTTCAGATAAAAAATACCCCGTCGTTTACTATTTGCATGGTTTCCAAGGTGGCCCCTTTGAAGCACGTTCAATTTCCGGAAGAACATTAGATCGCTACTCCGAACAAAATAATATCCAGGAAATGATCATTGTGGGCATCAATGGTGCCAATCAATTTGGGGGAAGTTTTTATACCAACTCACCCGTTACGGGAAATTGGGAAGATTTTGTCACATCAGATGTTGTTAGCTATCTCGACAATAATTATAGAACGCTTCCTGTTCCCGAAAAAAGAGGGATTGTCGGTTTCTCTATGGGTGGTTTTGCGGCGATCAACATTGCTTTTCGTCATCCCGATAAGTTTAAGCATGTTTTCACATTAAGCCCCGGTTTGTTTGATGAAAATGGCCTAGAAAAAGCAATCAAACAATGGAATGAACTAGAGTGGGGACCAGTTCTTGACGCATATGGGGCGGCTTTTGCTCCAAATCCTCAGGCGCTTGACGATAACCTTTGGCACGAGTGGGATCCAACTAATCCCTCTGTCGTTGAAATGTGGGAGTCGGGTTACGGCAATGTTGAAAGCAAAGTAGACGCGTATCTCAAGCAAAAGGAGAAGCTGTCTTCAATCTATGTTGAGTACGGTAGCGAAGATCAGTTCACATGGATTCCGGAAGGAAGTCAGTTTCTTGTTGAAACGCTAAGGGCAAAAGGAATTGAAGTTGGAGAGCATGACCATGGTAGTGGACATGTCGTCACTTTTGTTCAGGCCGAACACATCATAGACTTTTTCGGCAATGCGTTTTAATTATCAAAGACAATGAAAGAGAGATGTTTGTTACTCATTTCTCTTTCATTTATCGGACCTACGATTTAGGTTGTCTGGATAGTTTCAGGCTTCTCCATTCTTCATACTCAATTAATTAAATTTGCTATCAATAAACCGAAGCCCTCGAATCGTTTGCTCGCCGACTTTATCGATATGACCACCTTCAAAAATATGGCTAGATACAGGAACACCTAAGGCAGTAAACGTCGCTATCATTGCTTTGAAGTTCTCTAGAATCGGTTCGCCAACAGACTCGCCCTCGTCAGTGCCGATTTCGGTGTAGATGGGCAATGTTTCTTTACGTTGGCTATTGAGGAATTGCGCTCTGTCTCTTGCTGTGGCTGACAGGTTGAATTGCTCAAGCGCTAACATGGCTTCGTTTATGTTTCGAGTGATGTAAGTAGGAGGGTTATCGCTATCTGGTGCGATAACACGAAGAATGGTGAGGTAGGCATGAATAAACCATTCACATTGTTCACCTTTGGCAAATAAATCGAATTGATGTCTGAAGAAATCGGCATGCTCTTGATAGCCATGATCTCGCATCATCATCCCGCCCGGGCTTAATGCTGCACATGCCTGATACAGATCTGGGCGCATCATGATTGTATTGAGTGCGCCAAATCCTCCCATGGAATGTCCGCAAATGGCGCGTTTTCCTTTTATCGCTCGGTAGCGGTTTTCTGTTATATCGATTACCTCTTGCGTCAGGTAGTCAAAGAAATTGCCTGAAATCGGAGAGTTAAGGTACCACGATCCCAATATCGAAGATGTGCCATCCACAGCGACGATGATCATCTCTCCCATTTCTCCCGCACCTACCAAGCGGTTCATGGTCTGCTCAATGCCGGGATTATTTGCGGTAGGGGCAAACCAAGCTTCAGGATTACTATCCATGCCATGAAGCAGATAGACGATAGGATATTCACGCTGCGGGCTGTCTGCATATGACTGCGGGAGGTAGACGATGATATTACGTGACACGTTTTCGTTTGAAGTATTACCGACTAGCGTTACGGCTTCAAAGGAGAATCGTTCCACAACACCTTGATACGTGTTTTCGCGTTTTTGCTTAAGGGTGGAGTCGCTGGTCATTGTCTCGGTCTTAATGAGGAAATTACCTCATTTGAGCACAGCGCCTGCAGATATCGAGCATTAGATAATATTGATGCGACTCAGGTAGCACCGAGTTGAATGTTTGTGTCTACGCCATTATGAATAAACATAACCATGGGTGTTTCGTTYACTTTGTGTTCAGAAAGCACAGGTAGTCTGAAGGTAGACAAAATAATGAAAGGAAATGCTAATGATCAATTCACTGGGAGCCGTTGCAGCGGGAACGATGTTGTTTGCTGGAGCAACAACAGAATGGATAAATACGGAAAGTACCTCTGTGTTTAGCTCGAAGGTGGCATATGAGGCGATATCTCCATCCTCCTATCCTTCGCGTCTTTCGAATTTTCAGGCAGATACCGAAAGCTGGATTGGCCTGTCATGCAAGGGGGAGAGCACGCGTGTGTATTTTGGTTTAACCAATATGCCAAAAATGTTAAAGCATAATGATCCCTTGATCGCGAAGGTAAGATTTAACGATGAAGTTAGAGATATCTCTATTCGTCAGCCTTCAAGCCAACTCTATTTGAACCCGACAGCGAGCGACCAGGCTTATCTGTTGGAAGGCATTCAATCCTCCGATAGCTTGTCTCTTGAACTTACTTGGTCAAATATTGGCAGTGTTCAGTTTGACTATAGTTTGGATGGTGCAAAATCATCGATATCGATGATGAAAGCGCAGTGTAAAGAGGCGTAAAAACATGATGCTGAGGAAGGGCGGCTATCTCAATATATGAGGTTGTTAGCGGTCAAAAAATCCCCTTTCGGGGATTTTTCGCTTGTTCTCGAAGTCTCTAAGCACACGCTAATGATTTTAGGTTCATCGAGTTGATGAACAATCTTGGGTCGGCAAGCTTGTTCAGCATAGCGGGGGTAGGTAGACAGTCATCATCAATGTAATCGATATAATCTGCCGCTGAATCAAAAATCAAGATATCCCACGCTAAACGATCTAGCCCGTATAGGCCGCGATGGATCATATCGGCGGAGAAGACCAACAGATCACCCGCAGCCAGTGGAATTTTGATCCCGCCCGAGATCTCGTCATTGCTTACCTTACCGTTTTCTTCTTGGCGAACATTGTGTTCTTCTTCGTTGTCCCAACGTTTGTGTGTACCGGGAATGATCTCCATGCCGGGTTCGTCAAACAGTGGAACCCGCAGGTGCGTGACTTGAGTGTCCTTTATGATTCGTTTTTGGTCTTCAAGGTCATAGTCATACTGACAGTCGCGGTGCCAGAAGTCTTTTTGTTCCGGATTCACTGGGTTGAAGAACAATTGTGTGTTCATGAACACAGGGTTTTCCGGTATAACCGCATTGACCACATTCATGATTTTCTTGGAACTGATGAACTCAAAAAGTTGGGCTCTGTCTTCATCGGGCAGATATTCACTGCCAGTGATCAACGATGAGTTGAACGCTTCTTCTCGATAAAATCTTCTGTTGTCGTCTTTCCACAGTTCGTGGAACTTGAGAATGACTTTTCTTAGTGAAGCAATTTGAGCTTCATCGAAATAATTTCTGAGAACAAAGTAACCGTGTTCGTTGTAACGGTTACTTAATTGTTGGCTGTTTTCTGACACTGACTACCTTCACACGTACTTTGCCGTAACTGACCACGGCGATCTTGGGCGCATGATGCCAGAGAGCCGTGGTTCTACCAAGTGAAATGCAGCACGTGGTGGCATATTACGGCTAGAGTATGTGTTGCACCTCCAGCTCATAATAGAGTCAGATATGCTGGGCAACTTTTTGCCAATCGAGCAACTTATTGCCTAGTGTCGAGTAATTATTTGCTACGCGTCTCGAATTAAGTATCTAACTTACTGTTTTTATAGAAATCATCTATTGGCATTTCTTTTGCTTTTTTTATGGCGAAATAGGTACAGTTAATACCTATGGGATTTTCGTGATTACAAGGCAAAAGCTCATGGCTCCCTCCGGTTTTTTCTGAATTGAAAATATTGATTTGAATCGCACCGATTAGATGATTTTGACTCGCGAAATTAATATTTTGCGTCTCAACAAGCACAACTGTTGAGTTGTGTTAAAGCAGCAATCAATGTGGTGTTATTTTCTTATGTAAAACAAAGCTGCGCTGTCTAGTTTCTTTGATGGTGTTGGTTATTAACTCAGTTTGCGAGAATAGAAGTGCAAAGGAATCAACACACAATAAGTAATGGAAAACTAGATATTGTTGTAAAATGCTCTCAATATCCTATGGATGAGCTTCTCTCGTTTGCTTCTCGTGAGAACCCTAAAAGAGGCTATCTGTTTGTCTCAAAAGTATTAGGGAAGCACTGGGCGGTAAAACCAAGCAGGATGAGAAAAACATACGATTCATTGTCGACACTTATTGGCAGTGATGTGTCTACATTTGTGGTTGGTATGTCGGAAACTGCCACTGGATTAGGTGCTGGTGTTGCGGATAGTCTAGCAAGAAGTCAAACCAATGATGTGTATTATCAACATACTACACGGCATCAGCTAAACGACACAGTTTGGTTGAAAGTGGAAGAATCGCATAGTCATGCCACGAGTCACCTTCTATATCAGCCGGAAAAGTCATTACTCGATAAGGTAAAACAGTGCCAAAGACTATTGCTTGTTGATGATGAAATTTCAACGGGTAAAACGCTGAAAAGACTTGGCGACGCACTTTTAGACAAGGGCTGCTGCATTGAAGAAGTCGTGATTGTATCTTTAGTAAATTGGCTGGATGTTGAACATAAAGAGCAATTCACCGAATGGCCTGTCAACGTAAGATTTGTTTCCTTACTGGAAGGAAGCTTTGCTTTCGAAGAAAAACCCAATTTGGACTTATCACTTCCAAGGAATACCGATAAAGATTTTTCGTTAATGAACTCTCGAAGAGATCTTGGAAGACTACCCATCAAAATGCCATATGCGGGAGAGATACCTTCATTGAACGTTGAGGGCCCAATAACCATCATTGGAGATGGTGAGCATTTGTATTTCCCATTCTTAGTTGCAGAGAAAGCGGAAAGTGATGGTAGGGATGTTGTTTTTCAATCTACTTCACGATCTCCCATCATGCTTGGCGACGCAATAAAATCAAAATTATCGTTTAGAGTTGATCATAGAGAAGTAGAGCACTATATCTACAACCTTGAGAGTGAAGGGCGAACATCCTTACATTTTATTGAAGATGAACGTCTCAGGCAACAGCATCAACTTGCTCGTCACTATCCTGTAAGCCAATATTGTGAAAGTGAATGATGAATATTGTTGTATTTACAGATCTTGATGATTGTTTTCTTTCTACAAAAAGAAAATTCCATAAGGACACGCCACTCACTACAGCTGCCTTTGATGCAAATGGGAACCCGCGCTCTTTCGCTTCCAATAAGCAATTGCAGATGCTGAATATATTGAGTGCGTCAGGTGCTGAGATTATCCCTGTTACAGGTAGAAGCCATGATGTGTTTAATCGAGTCTCCTTAGATATACTGAGTAAATCTTGGAAAGTTGTGTCCCACGGAGCATATATTTTAGATGCGAATGGAAATGCAGATAAGCATTGGTTGGAGCATCAGTCTGCATGTTACGACCTTGATGGTACGGCTTTAGAGATAAAACACCTTAATGACGTTATATCTACATTGATATACGAATCATCATTTCCAGCCAGAAGTTATATTGTTTCTGAAGAGGGTATTCTCTGTTACCTATGCGTTAAATGTGAGGAGGATACGAACTATAGTGAGATATTTAGTCATATAATTAAGCTTGTATCATCGAGTGCGGTTGATTTCAGGCTTCATGTCAACGGGAGAAATCTCGCACTTCTGCCCTCATATACGGATAAGGCCGCCGCTGTGAAGTTTATCAAAGAGCGCTATTTTGATGAAGAGAGCCTCTTTATTAGTGTTGGTGATAGCCTTACTGATCTTCCTTTTATGCAAACCGCAGACTTTTCAATATCTCCAACAAACAGCCAAATTTTCGACTATTTTGCTGGAGAGAAATTGATATGAAGACCTTACCAATTGTTGGGAGTTACCAAAGAGAAGATTGTCAGTTTCTTCTAGAGCTGGTTGAAGCAAAGTATCTGTCTATTGAGGAAAAAGAGAAAGCTATTCAGTCAGGGACTGTCCACTATTCGGATGTTCTCAATAAAGAGGCAGCCCCATCAGAGGTCTATCAGGCTTTGTTTTACCAATTTGTAGAGGACTACAAATATAAGTTTTCAAAGCATGTAATGGAGTTGGCCTCAACGCTGGATAAAAATCGTCGCGGTGACATAACGTTGCTTTCTTTGGCGAGAGCAGGTACGCCTATCGGCGTTTTATTAAAAAGAGCGCTTGAGGAGCATTATAATAGGAAGGTTCAACACTTCAGTGTAAGTATCATTCGGGACCGAGGTCTGGATCTAAACGCACTGGATTATTTAATCGAAGAACTAAACGTTAACCAAGAGTCCATTGCATTTATTGATGGTTGGACGGCTAAAGGCGTGATCACTCGTGAACTGTATCAGTCTATAAACACCTACAATGCGGAAAATAATACTCGAATACCTAATGAATTGTACGTGATATCTGATTGTGGAGGGTGGGCTGACTACTCAGCAACAGCTGAAGACTATCCCATTCCATCATCCATGCTTAATTCTACTGTATCAGGACTGATATCCAGAAGCATATGGCAGCCGCGTGAATCCAATAAGTTTCATGGGTGTTCAAAATATGAAGAGCTTAGCGAAGTTGATTGCTCTAACTGGTTTGTTGACCAGATTTCATCATTGTTTCCATATGTCAAAATTAAAGAGATCGGGGAAATATTTCAACCGACAAGTCAACAGCTGCGTTCTTCCCAGCAATCGTCAATGAAGCGTTTCATTGATGACATCATGTGCCGATATGGAATTAGTGATGTCAATCACATAAAACCTGGTGTCGCAGAGGCGACGAGAGTGATGCTTCGGCGAGTGCCTGAACTGCTTATCATACGCTCTATGAAAAGTGAAAAAGTCCAACATTTGATCACTCTTGCGAAAGAAAAAAATGTGAATATATCTGTAGAGACTTCATTATTATTTGAAGCTTGCGCTCTCATTAAGCAGTTGAAGAAGTAAGAAATAACGATGAAAAAAATAAACTATTTTTCGCTCGGAGCTACGTTGTATACCCCTTGTACACATGCTCGACTGAGTGAAATTATGCAACATGGGCTAGGCTCGAAAAGCATGGTGTTTTGTACTGAGGACGCGGTTGCTGAATATGATTTGCAAGAAAGTCTGGCTAATCTTAGACTTGCGCTGTCGAATACTGATGATGTGAGTTTTTATAGATTTGTTAGGCCGCGAAACTCAGATATTTTTTCCGAGATTTTGAGCTTTGAGGGTATAGACAAAATAGAAGGATTTGTTCTTCCGAAGTATGACCTCAAAACTGCTGATGATTATCACCAAGTCATTACTTCTCACCCTGATGTGATGGTCATGCCAACCCTAGAGTCCAGTGATATACTGGATCCTTCAAATTTGTCAAAGATTAGAAAGAAACTCGATAAAATAAAGGACAATGTCATTTGCCTAAGGATAGGCGGTAATGATTTATTTAACCTGCTTGGTTTAAAGCGTATGCAGTATCAAACGATTTATGAATCCCCGCTTCGTGCTGTTATTGAACAAATTGTCATTGCTTTTAGGCCTTATGGATACGAGATTTCGGCACCAGTTTTTGACTTCATTAATGACATCGAAACACTAAAATCTGAGCTTTATATGGATTTGAATTTTGGTTTGTTTTGCAAAACGGCAATCCATCCGCGCCAGGTCGAAATTATCGAGAGTTTTTACCAAGAATATTCGTCTGTGTATATTAAACAGGCTGAATCAATATTGTCTGAGCAATCATCCGCTGTTTATCAATTGAATGGACAGATGATGGAGAAATCCTGTCATTTTAATTGGGCTCAGCGCACCAAAAATTTGGCCAGCTCATTTTGAGTCTAATTATCTGAAATATTTATTGCTAGAGAACGTTGGCAGAACTTAATAATGATAAAAAAATTTCATACTGAAAATGATAGTCGCACGCAGCCTACTCCTTCTGAATTGGACGAATCTTCAACTCAAGACCAGAGCACAGCTAAAGTGAAACGATTTTGTGATGTGCCCCCAACAAAGGATATGGGGACAGTCCAAAAAAATGACGAAGCCAAAGAATCGATTTCTAAACGTTCTCCTTCCGTCATATTTAGCAATCGAGTTAAGTCAATACAAAGTGATGTTCTTAGTGCAACAGATGATTTCCAACGACAGGTTGATGAAATCTGTGCAAGAGACTTCATCGAACTTACTTTGAAAAATAAAGACTACTTACTTGTTCAAAATGTATACAGCCAAATTAACTTCAGTGATGCTGCATATCAAATTGAGTATGGAAATGATATTTCTAAAGGATTTCAAACCATTCAAGGGCATCTATCTGACTATGCAAAAATAGGTAAGGTTGATCGCATTTTAGAGCTGGGGACGGTGATAATAGACTTGGCGAAAAGCATCGATATTAACATATTTAATCCCAATAAAATCGGTACTAAAATATCCAATATGTTTGGAAGTCGACACCAGAAAACAACTAAGATAAAGCATGATTTCGACCATGCTAGCGATTTGATAGATGCTCGGGTTAACCGCGTATTTGATAATCTTAGTGAAGCAAGGAAGTTGCTAAGGGATTTTGATGCTTGGTCTAACCAACTCCGCTCACTCCATCAAGATCTACAAATAAATTTGATAGCCTTGAAGCTAAGAATTAATGATGTTGAAGTTGGCAGTAGTCAAGAACACGTTGATATGAATGGGCTTCCTGATAGTTTTCAAAGTAATAACGGTGTGTTTTTGGAAAGGTGGCATAGAAAAGTGAACACCTTGTTAGCCTTGAATCAATCAATATTGTTGACATTCCCTCAGATAGACCTCTATCGATCAAACTTGCTCTCCAGTTTCGAGCGACTCGAAGAAATTAAAGTCAATGTTATCCAAGTATGGAAGCAACAGTTTTTAACTGTTATTGCTGTCGATGAATCGAACGATGCCATCATGTATTACGAACTAAGTGACATACAAAATCAGCTGGTTAGAAATATTCAGGAGTTAAAGTAAATGACATTCAAGCCAAAGACGTTCACACCAAAAAGCGTTGTTCAGCCTCAGGTTGTAACGAGTACACCTGTCACCATCGATGCCGATTCATCGCTAGTAGTAGATACGTCTCTTACTTCTTCTGATTTACCCTCTATAGATAGTCGTGCGCAATTGGCCGTCGAAAACTATAAACAAGAGATCTCTGAAGCTAAACTTGACAGCGATACGATTTGTAGAGACATAGTGAGTCAGCTGAATAAAATAGATGTATATTCTTCGGACAACATTTCTGACTTGGGTCAGTCTTCTGCTGTAAAAATTAACGAATATTCTGACTCCATGCTTTCACACGTCAGAACCAATGATCTTGAGGACATGGGTAATAACCTCAACCAAGTCATTGGGCTAGCGAAAAATGTAGATGTCTCGGCGCTGATTGGCAAAAAAGGGATGTTTGGCAAAATCGTTTCAAAAATCCGAAATACTAAAGAATCTATCCTGGCTCAATTTAACTCCGTCACCACGCAACTCGACCGTGTTGTAAACGAAATAAACGCTCAACAGTCAAAATTGAAAGAGCGTTCTTCTCAGCTTGACACTGTATATAACCACAATGTTGATCAATTTCGATCTCTGACACTGTCCATTGTGTACGGTGAAGCCCGTTCAATGTTAATGCAAGACAAAATTGACAGTTTAGCCAAAAATCAACAAGAAGCGGCTTCTGCTCTTCTTGCGCAAGAGTTGAGTGATTTGCAAACCACAAAAGGTCGGTTAGAAAAGCGAGTTCATGACTTAAAATCTTTACAGTTATTGTCTTTGCAAACTGCGCCAATGATTCGAATGGTACAGAATAACAATCTAACACTTGTTGAGAAATTCGATAATATCAAGATGTTGACGATCCCGTCATGGAAAAAGCAATTTACACTTGCTATTTCGTTGTTGGAGCAAAAGAAATCAGTAGAATTGGCAAATAAAATTGATGATGCTACCAATGATCTCATTAAAAAGAATGCAGATCTTCTTAAGCAAAACACACTTCAAACCGCCCAAGCGAATCAACGCTCTACGATTGATATTGAAACGTTAGAACACGTTCAAAATACATTGATTACGACACTTGAAGATGTTGTATCCATTGAACAGGAAGGTGCTCGTAACCGTCTTGAAGCGGATGCAAAAATGGTCAACATGAAGAGTGAGCTCACTAATTTTCTGAAACAAGGACGAGGTAATAACTAATGGCAATTAATTTGGAAAAAGGAAATACAATCAATCTAAATAAATCCGAGCCCACGTTAAAAAACTTACGTTTGGGATTAGGTTGGGATCTTATTGCCAATGATCCACCAGTAGATATTGATTGTAGTGTGTTCATTTGTAAACACGATGCCCAACAACAGCCGAAGCTTATTTCAGATCAGCACTTTGTTTTTTATAACAACCTCCAATGTCCTGAAGGTGCCATTGTTCATTTGGGAGACAATCGCACAGGTGCTGGTGATGGTGATGATGAAACGATCAAGATAGACCTTTCTAAGGTTAATCCAAGTGCAACTGAGTTGTCGGTGTTTGTCACAATGCATAATGACAGTCGTGGTTTCTCACATGTGCAAACGAGCTATATCCGTTTATACAACGAAGCGAGTGGTAACCTCATCGCTGAATATAAACTGGGTAAAGAATTCTCTAACGAAACTTCCGTACAGGTTGGATCACTAGTTAAAAATGGCAATGAATGGACATTTCACGCAGTAGGTGCAGGCTATCAACTGGGTCTTGGTGATATCGTTGCAGGTTACCAATAAGGAGATATAAGGTGTCTATTAATCTTTCAAAAAACTCAACTATATCATTGACTAAAGAAGTCCCTTCGCTTTCTCAAATTACTGTAGGCCTCGGTTGGGATGTTGCCAAACCGAAAGGCTTCTTTGGTTCGATTTTTGGTTCTGGTTCAATTGATCTCGACGCATCATGTATTCTTATGGACGAGAATCAAAAAGTGATTGATGAAGTTTGGTTCAGCAAACTTAAATCATCATGTAAAGGGGTTCATCACCAAGGGGACAATCGAACTGGCGAAGGCGATGGTGATGATGAGCAAATTCGAATTTCTTTATCGAAGCTTAATAAATCAGTGAAGTATATCGCGATCACTGTAAATAGCTTTACGGGTCAATCTTTCGAGAAAGTAGACAATTCATTTTGTCGCATTATTGACCAGTCTTCTAAAGAAGTTTGTCGATTTACGCTTTCAGAACAAGGTAATCATACCGGTATATTTATCGGTTTGCTCAGTTTGAAAAACAAGGAATGGAGTTTCAGCTCTAAAGGAATACCAATGAGCGGCAAGACAGTTAAAGATATGGCTAATCTTTTGCCTGCACATATCTAACGATTCATTCTTATGACGATTAAGCGCAGTGTATGTCGCTGCGCAATCGCTAAAGATATGTATGTCGCTGCGCAATCGCTAAAGATAAGAATCAATTCTCTAGCACTAGAGATGTTTGACCCTCAAGACTAAATACCGTTTAGCTTGGGGGTTGAACAACACATTTCTTGGTACACGTGTCTACGCTCGTTTTTTGCTTATTTCAAATAGAGGTCGTATCCCTAACAATCAGTTGTGATACACAGAGCACATGATAATCAATCTCTTTATAGCTCTGCCTTGTTCGCCAACCTCCTTGCTGCCGCGCGATGCTTCACCATCAACTCTTGTGTATCGACACCAATGAGTTCTCCGTCTTTCACTCGCCATTCTCCATTCACCATGACTCTGTCTGCGCGGTTTGCGCCGCACAAAACAAGTGCTGCTAATGGGTCATGGCTACCTGAAAATTGGATCTCATCGAGTTTGAACATGGCGATGTCTGCCAGCAAGCCTTTGGACAGAGTGCCTATATCACTGCGCCCGATGTTTTTAGCAGAGCCTTGGGTTGCCCAACGTAAAGCATCTAGATGACTTACGCTAGAGGAACCGTATCGTAGGCGCTGAATATAAGTCGCCATGCGAAGTTCATTAACAAGGTTTGAACCGTCATTGGAGGCGGAGCCATCCACACCAAGCCCAACTGAAGCGCCCGCTGCTTCGAGTTCCAAGTTCCGACAAATACCCGAAGCCAGCATCATGTTTGAACTTGGGCAATGGCAAATGCCAATACCTGCCTTACCCAATCGTTCGATCTCTTCATCATTAAAGTGAATACCATGTGCGAGCCATGTTCGGTTGTGAAGCCAGCCGACATCTTCGAGGTAATCAACAGGTCGGAGACCGAATTTCTCTAAGCAAAAGTCCTCTTCGTCGATGGTTTCACAAAGGTGGGTGTGAAGCATGACATCGTGTTGTTTAGCGACACGTGCGGTTTCTTTCATCAAGTCAGTGGTGACTGAAAATGGTGAACAAGGGGCGAGGGCAATTTGCGTCATACCGCCGAATTCGGGCTGGTGGTATTCGCGAATTAGGCGAAGGCTGTCATCAATAATAGCTTGCTCGGTTTGAATGGTGTGTCGAGGTGGCAGGCCACCTTGATCTTCGCCTAAACTCATCGATCCGCGGGTTAGCACCGTTCTTAGGCCTAGAGCTCGGGTCGCTTCCACCTGAATGTCGATGGCATGCTCCAGCCCAACGGGAATCAAATAGTGATGATCAGAGGCTGTTGTACAGCCGGAAAGTAATAATTCCGCGCTCGCGAGTTGCGTGCCCAAACGCATCATCTCTTCATCAAGCCCCGCCCAAACTGGGTACAAAGCTTTGAGCCAATGAAACAGCTCTTTGTCCAGTGCATCAGGATAGGCGCGGGTAAGGGTCTGGTAGAAGTGGTGATGCGCATTGATCAATCCGGGTAACACGACATGTTCTGAGGCATCCACAATCTGATCGACTTTGATGGATGGTAGGGCGTTCTTAGCGACCAGTTCAACGATGGTATTACCTTCAATAACCACACCACCAGAAGCGTCTTCGTTTGTGCCTGTCCAAATTGCGAGGGGAGATTTAAGCCAGATTGTCGCCATGTGTGAATATCCTTTGTCGGTGAAGTCAGTGTGATTGAAAACAGAGTCTTTGACGAAAATCGCCCCGAATGAACGGGGCGATAACGTGCTAGGTGAGGTTTATTGTGTCGGTTTGGAATCCTCATCGAGCGGCGCGTCTTTTGGCGCGGTAACGCTAACCATTACTGGATCGGCAGTGTCTTCGTTCAATGGCTGAGTGTGTTCGCTGTTCATTTCTTCCTCTTCGGCTTCACGCTCAGCGGTCACATCTTCTCTTGATTTAGGAAGAACGAGATTCAGCATTACAGCGACAATCGTCCCTGTGGTGATGCCTGAATGAAGAAGTTGCGCGATATCGTGGTGGAGGTGCTGAAGCAACGAAGGTTTGATGGTGACGGCTAAACCCGCAGCGAGTGAGACACAAATCACCAAGGCGTTGCGACGCGTATCGGCTGCTTTCACTAGCATGCGGATACCCGCATAAGCGATCATCCCGAACATAACAAAACCAACGCCACCCAATACAGGTTTCGGCACAGACACAGCCAACGCGCCGAATTTAGGGAATAAGCCAGCAAGAATGAGCAATGCGCCAGTGGTGCCAACCACAAACCGACTTGCTACCCCAGTAATGCCCACGATGCCGACGTTCTGGCTGAACGATGCCAATGGCATGGCGCCAAATAAAGAGCCGACGGCACTGCCGATACCATCACCTAACAGTCCGCGCTTTAGATCTTTACCGGAAATGGTGCGATGACAGTTACTGGCAAGGGCAAGGAAATCTCCCGTCGCTTCTGCAATCACGACGATGTACGCAAGGCACATGCCTATGATGGCGGGCCATGAGAAACTGAGACCAAACTTAAAGGGCTCTGGAGCGGCAAACCAGCTTGAATTGTGGAGCTGATCGAGGTTGACCATACCCATACTGAGTGCGACAAGGTAACCACCCGCCAAACCAATCACGATGGCTGATGCTGCCACTCCGCCTTTGGCATAGGTCGAAACTAAAAGGACTACCAATAGCGAAATTGCAGCAAGAAATAGCTTCGGTAGTGTAGCGAATTGATCGCTGCCTGAGGGGGCATCACCGATCCAGTTCATGGCGACGGGTAATATCGTCAAGCCAATCAAGGTAACCACAACGCCACTGACAACAGGAGGGAAGAGTTTTCGGATCTGCTCCATGAAGAAAGCTGAAACAATGACTAGGCAGGCACCCACGAGGGCTGCGCCCATTATACCGGAGACCCCATCCGCTTTGCCTATCCCGATAGCTATCCCCAAAAAGGCGAAACTTGACCCCATAACTACGGGCAAACGAATACCCACTGGGCCTACTCCAAGGCATTGGACAATAGTAAAGGCACCAGAAACGAATAGTGCTGCGTTAATCAGTGTCACGACATCACCGGCAGGCAATCCGATGGCGCTGCCGACGATGAGAGGGACAGCAATAATGCCCCCAATGGAAGCAAGCATATGTTGTAGTGCCAGCAAAAATGTTGAGCCTGCTGGTGGCCTGTCGTTTAACTCGTAAAGCAATTTCATAGTATTTTCCTCTTACTGTCTCGTTCCCTTCGACAGCGATGATAGTGAAATTCCGTTTACCCTTGATACTGATTGAAAGGTTGTCCAATCCTAAAATAGAAAGAAGGGACCTCTGCGGGTCCCTATATTTTGTTATCCAAGAATGATGAGTTTGAACACAAAGAGAATGCTCAATACATACATGGCGATGGAAATATCTGAGAATTTTCCGGTGCCTGCTTTGAGTACGGTGTACGTGATGAAACCTAATGCGATGCCATTTGAGATTGAAAAAGTCAGTGGCATCATGAGCGCGGTGACGGCAGCAGGGACGGAATCAGTAAAGTCATCCCAGTTGACGTTCTTGATGCTGCTCATCATGAGAAATGCGACATAAATCAGTGCGCCAGCCGTGGCGTATGCAGGGATCATCCCCGCCAATGGCGCGAGGAAAATAGCGGCCAGAAACAGCAAGCTCACCACAACCGCAGACAACCCCGTTCGTGCGCCAGCAGACACACCCGATGCACTTTCAACATAACTGGTGACAGGTGGGCAACCAAAGCAAGCGCCGATGACACTCGACAGACTATCTGCCTTTAGCGCTTTTGGTAGCCCATCTATTTTTCCGGTTTCTTTGTTGACTAAGTTTGCGCGTTCAGCCACGCCCATTAATGTGCCCGCGGTATCGAACATGTTCACGAAAAGGAAAGCGAGAATGATACTGATCATGCCGACATTGAACGCGCCAGCGATGTCCATGGCCATAAAGGTGGGGGCAATACTCGGCGGTGCGGAAAAGATACCATTGTATTCGAAAAGACCGAGAGCAAGGCCAATGAGCGTCACGCTGAATATGCCAATGAGCACGGAGCCAAAGACTTTCTTTACAGACAACACGGAAATAATGAAGAAGCAGACTGCGGCAAGAATGGCAGGGGGCTGCGTGAAATCACCCAATGTCACCAGTGTGGCATTACTACCCACAACGATGCCGGCACTTTTCAGCCCAATGATGCCAAGAAATAGTCCGACCCCCGCAGTCATGCCATAACGCAAACTGGTGGGAATACTTTCGATGACCCATTCACGGACACGTGACACGCTGAGACCCACAAAGATCACACCGGAAATAAACACGGCACCGAGTGCGACTTGCCAGCTATAGCCCATTTCGCCAACGACAGTGAAAGCAAAAAATGCGTTCAACCCCATCCCTGGTGCAAGACCAACAGGCCAGTTCGCAAATAGTCCCATCATCAAAGTACCGATGGCTGCGCCTATGCAGGTAGCGACAAAGAGCGCACCGGGATCCATACCTGACGCGGACATGATGTTTGGGTTCACGAAAATGATATATGCCATGGTGGCAAAGGTGGTGATCCCGCCAATAAACTCGTTCTTTACTGATGTGCCGTGTTGGCTGAGTTTGAAGAACCTCTCCAGAAAGCCACTCTTTACTGATGTTTGTTCAACAGTGCTATTCTTGTCCATCGTTTCCATCCTGTTGTTTCCATCCAATTGCACTAGGCATTACGGCGAGGTTTCTATGTCGCTGAAGTCCTATTCGTATTTACGTTCTTGCGGCAGTCGCAACTGACGCTTTTATTGCGTTGTTTTCCTTTGTTGGAGTGTCAGCTTCCTCGGTAAGTCGAAAAACTGTAGGGAGAGACCAATAAAGGAACATGAAAGTGGGCGCTTGGGTCGTTAATCCCGAATCGAATAACGATGTCATCAAGAAAAGGGATTTCACTAAGGGTGACCCCCATGCTGTGAAAGTAATTGGCTGTATTGAATTGAAGTTGATACTTGCCTTTCAACAACTCATCGCCCTCAAGCAGAGGCTCATTGGTTCTACCATCTTGATTCGTGATGGTGGTGATGACATGTTCGAGGCCGTGACCCGATACTCTATAGAGTGTGACCTCAATTTCTGATCCTGGTTTTCCGTTGCTCGTGTCGAGTACGTGTGTTGTCAGCTTTCCCATATTGGTTTTGTCCCTTTATGAACCATAATTCCTTTATGTGTTGATTTGGTTTGAATGAGATGTCTCCAACTTTTTTGCCAATTGATCTGCCAATTGATTGGAAGCGTTAACGACATCTCTAACAACACTTTTACTAAAATGTGCACATCTATAAATTGAAATGTACACAATAGTTAAGTCTTGTAAAGGTCAAAAATTACGCAGTGTTAATTGTGAGAAATACAGAAGAAAGCGCTTATAGCATGGGTTTGGCGAGAAAAATTGACGATAAATCGCACTGTTCTCAATTTGCAGAAACATGATGGCGGCAACATTTTGTTAACTTGTTCTTGTAAATTGTATACAAAATGTAATACTAAAAATGTGCTTATGCCAAGTAAGGCATCACGTATAGGTTATACAAAATAATTTCTAATTGACTTCGCGCTAAGGTCTTTCGTTCGATCAGCATCATTTTTCGATGCTCTTTCTAACTGCAAACAGCAGTTAGTGAGGGGTATAGGTTGTTGATTGATCGTTGATATTGGCTTGAAGTTGGTATGTTGATAGGAAAGGCGATGAGTAGTGACTACCCTCGGGATCTAAAAGGTTATGGCGCTTACCCACCTCACCCTCGATGGCCGGGAGAGGCTCGGATTGCAGTGTCATTTGTACTCAACTACGAAGAAGGCGGTGAGCGCTGTGTTTTGCATGGCGACAGAGAGTCGGAAGCCTTTCTATCTGAAATACCCTCAGCTCAACCTCTAGCGGGCGTTCGCCACATCAGTATGGAATCGATGTATGAATATGGTTCGAGGGCGGGCGTGTGGCGTGTACTGCGGTTGTTTAGACAGCATGAAATTCCATTGACCGTTTTTGCAGTTGGTATGGCCGCAGAGCGACATCCAGATGTGATTAGAACGATGGCTGATGAAGGCCACGAAATATGCAGCCACGGTTATCGCTGGATTGATTATCAATATGTACGCGAAGAAGATGAACGCGCAGACATGACTAAAGCCATTGACGCGATTGAGAACATTGTTGGCGAACGGCCGGTAGGTTGGTACACAGGAAGAACCAGTCCAAATACACGTCGACTGGTGGCAGAAGAGGGTGGTTTTCTTTATGACTCTGACGCTTATGACGATGATCTTCCGTATTGGCATGAAGACGGCACACCGCCTGGCAAGCCGCAACTTGTTATCCCGTATTCACTGGACGCGAACGATATGCGTTTTTCAACCGTTCAAGGTTTTAATTCGGGCGAACAGTTTTTCCAATACCTGAAAGACAGTTTTGATGTGTTGTATGAAGAAGGACAAGACGCCCCAAAAATGATGTCTATCGGGTTACATTGCCGTTTGATTGGTCGACCAGGAAGATTGGCGGCATTGAAGCGTTTTGTTGAGTACGTGAAGCAACACGATAGTGTATGGATTACGCGTCGTGTTGATATTGCAGAGCATTGGCACAAACATCATCCACACCCATCGATGACCAAGGAGTAGGTAGCGCAATGGCATTATTTTCTACGTGTCGCCCAAGCGAGCAAACCCAAGAACAATTTGTTGATACGTTCGGTGGTGTTTTCGAACACAGCTCTTGGGTTGCTGAACAGGCTTACGGTGACGGGCTAGATAGCACATTTGATGAAGTAGATACCCTTCATACAAGAATGGCAGGAGTGCTAAACAACGCAGATGATGCATCAAAAATGCAGGTGATTTTGGCTCACCCAGATTTGGCAGGACGCGCCGCACAAGCAGGAGAACTGACTGCTGAATCTACTAATGAGCAGGCAAGTGCGGGTATTAGCCAATGCTCCGCCGAAGAGTTTGCACGGTTTACAGATTTTAACCAACGTTACAAAGAGAAGTTTGCGTTCCCTTTCATCATGGCGGTAAAGGGTGCTAATCGATACGCAATCTTGGAAGCATTTGAGCGTCGTTTAGATAACGACCTCGCGACGGAATTCGACACGGCGATTACTGAAATTAACAAAATCGCCTTGTTCAGGCTACGTGATTTGTAGCTCTCTGGTCGCCGTTTTCTTTCACTAGAATTAACGGCGTTTACAGCGTCTCGCAAATTGAAGCTCGCCGGAAACCTGTTCTTGGTTTCTCGCCACAGTGAAAGGGAAAAAGACGCGACCTTTTGTATTCAAGGACGTTTGTTTTGATGCAACGCTTTGGATATATACGATAAAGGAAGCAATGAAATGGATAATCGTCCTGATTTCACCAAGCTCGTCAATCTCGCTAGTCACCGACTAGGCGCACAGGCAATCTTTGCCACAGACGACTTTTTTGCCGATAAGCAACGTCTTTTGGATGATGGCCCTGCGCAATGGAAAGAAGATGTCTATGACGACAATGGGAAGTGGATGGATGGCTGGGAATCGCGACGCAAGCGCGAAGAAGGTCATGACTACTGTGTTGTTAGACTCGGCTTAACCGGTAAGATCCTTGGGGTCGATATTGATACTTCTCATTTTACTGGTAACTATCCGCCCTCTGCTTCGTTAGAGGCTTGTTACTGTCCTGATGGTGATCCTGAACGCGATCAGCAGTGGACTGAAGTTTTGCCGTCATTGAGCCTCAATGGCGATAGCCATCATTTTGCTGAAATTTCTTCTCCAAATGTATTCACACATGTTCGTTTCCACATTTATCCCGATGGTGGTGTTGCACGCTTACGTGTATACGGGTATCCCGAGATCGATTGGGAGCGAGTGCATCCCGAAACTGAGTTGGATTTAGTTGCTGTTGAGAATGGCGGGAGGGCGCTAGCGTGTAACGATCAACACTTTGGTCATATGAGCAACCTCATCATGCCGGGACGTGGTGTGAACATGGGTGATGGCTGGGAAACCGCCCGTCGCCGTGTGCCTGGAAATGATTGGGTCATCTTGTCCCTTGGTCATGCTGGTATCATTGATCGCATCGAGATCGATACAGCTCACTTCAAAGGTAATTACCCAGACACTATTTCCATTCAAGCGGCGGTCGTGAATGGAGGAACCGATGAACAAATCGCCACCCAAAGCTTGTTCTGGCGCGAATTGCTGCCAAGCCAGAAGTTATCGGCCGACAACATTCACGAATTCATTGATCAGCTCAATACACTTGGTGCTGTTTCTCATGTCAGAGTGAATATTTTCCCAGACGGCGGTATTAGTCGTGTGCGCTTAATTGGTCGTAAATCGGGTTGATAAGAATACTTGTTGCAGATTGTCATAGGGATTGAGAAGGGATAAGAAGGGAATGAATAAAGAGACTGCTGCTGAAAATGCCATCAAGTTAATACCTGAACCGCTAACTAGAGAAGCGTTTGCACCTTTTGGTGATGTTATTGAAGCAGAGGATCGCGAATTCTTCATGATCAACAATGGTTCAACACGCCGCTTCCATAAACTCGCCACTACGCAAGTTGATGAAGGGAGTGGTGTGATCATCAATATTTTCGAAGCAACACCTCTTTCCTTTCCACTCTCAATCAAGATGCTCGAACGCCATCCTAAAGGTTCGCAAGCCTTCATGCCGTTGCTCGGAAACGATTATCTCGTCGTTGTCGCACCGGTAGAAGAAAAGCCGGATCCTCTTAAAATTAAAGCGTTCTATGCAAAAGGTACGCAAGGGGTGAATTATCACTCTGGCGTATGGCATCACCCCGTATTGGCACTCGCACCAAAGGATCAATTCTTGGTGGTCGACCGTGAAGGTGAGGGGAGCAACTGTGACGAGTTTTTCTTTTCAGGACAAACACATGTGATATTGGCACCTAATTTGTAACATGAACTGACGAGAGCAATGAAAACCTGCTTTGTTTAAGGTGAGCACCAATATCAAAGAAAGAAATAGGATGACGTCGGCGAACACATACTCTTAACGTGATTTGTTCACAAGGCAGAAAATGTGGCGTTCACTGATGGCGAGCGACGTTGTTCAGAAAGGAGGAAATAATGGATCCTTATATCACGGAATGGCTGAATCTGGCGGTGCGCTGGATGCATATGATCACTGGCGTTGCATGGATTGGCGCGTCGTTTTATTTTGTGTGGCTTGAGAACAACCTGAATAGACAAAACCCACGTGATGGATTGTCGGGAGATCTGTGGGCGATTCATGGCGGGGGCATTTATCACCTCGAGAAATACAAACTCGCCCCAGAAAAGATGCCAGAAACCTTACACTGGTTTAAATGGGAAGCGTATTTCACGTGGATCACTGGCATGACGCTGCTCTTCATCGTGTTTTATGCAAATGCTGATATCTACTTGGTGAAACCCGGATCGGAGTTTGGCGCCAGCACGACAGTAATGATTGGCATTGCGTCACTGGTGGCTGGGTGGTTTATCTATGACCTTTTGTGTGATTCGCCATTAGGCAAAAAGCCGATGCTATTAGGCATGGCACTTTTTGCTGGCTTAGTGTTTGCGGCGTGGGCGTTAAGTTTGGTGTTCAGTGGTCGTGGCGCTTACATTCATGTTGGTGCAATTATTGGTACTATCATGGTGGGCAATGTATTTAGGGTGATCATGCCGGGGCAACGTGCGCTGGTGAAGGCGATCGAAGAAAACAGAGAACCGGATGCAAGTCTGCCGGCTAAGGCGTTATTGCGTTCACGTCACAACAATTATCTTACCCTTCCTGTGCTGTTTATCATGATCAGCAATCATTTCCCAAGCACCTATGGTCACGAATTTAACTGGGCAGTGTTAGCCGGTGTTTCGTTACTCAGTGTTTTGGTTCGGCATTATTTTAACACCCGCCATGGTAGCCAAAAATATGCATGGACATTACCGGCTGCGGCGCTAGGTATGATCTGTTTAGCTTATGTGTCTGCACCATCGAATTCGACACCATCGGCAGATTTGCATGCACATACCGAGAGCATGCCTGCAGATCCCGCGACGTTGTCACCCACGATGCAGGTGTTCGTGCAGGTGGATACCATTATCAAAGCACGCTGTACGGCTTGTCATTCTCAATCACCCTCTCATCCGGCGTTTGCTGTCGCTCCCGCAGGTGTCATGCTCGATACACCTGAACAGATACAACGTGAGGCAATGAGAATAGTGGCTCAGTCTGTTGATACAACGATTATGCCGCTAGGGAATTTGACTCAAATGACGCAAGAAGAACGTGATGTGTTAGGGCAATGGGCGAAGGCTGGCGCTGCAATTCAATAGTGTAAAAAAACATTTTTGTAGAACCTCGGAGTTATTGCCTGAATAGGTGTTCTTCGGGGTTTTATCTTTTGTAAATCATGCACTTTTGGTGATTATTCTTGATGTGCGTCTGGTTGCACCTTTGAGGTATCTCACGAAATCATATTTGAGACGAATATCAGTGGAATTTATTTAACATTTGGCAAGATTTGGTAACGATTTTTGGTTATACTCGCAGCCGAAAAAACAGCCAATGGTTGTTGACCTTATATAAATAACATTATTTTGCGCTAACCCCTTAAGGAGCATCTTGTGGAAACCATTCTTGTCGTCGCATTCGTCTTTGCTGCATTCTTGATCGTAAAGAAAGAACGCGCTTCACGTGCATAAATAGAAAGCCTGCTGTTAAACACACTTTTTGAGCCTATTTTATCAGCACCTTTTTAGCTGCTTGCAAAGCAGCAGTGATATTTCAATGACATAAGCATGAATTTACAGGTGCTAGTGTCTCCGAGATGCCACACGCTAACACAGTAAGAGATATACCGAATTTAAATAAAAAAGCAGAGCCGTCAGGTTCTGCTTTTTTATTTGGGGTTGCCCCTTAGGTTTTTAGGTTGCTGGGTATAACCCGTACCTATTCGCAGACTAATATTTCGCTGTCTGTCTGATTTTCCAAGTAAGCACGCATAGCCGCAGCGACCTCACCGTTCATACCAAATATGTCGTACAAACCGACCACCGATTCGCCTTCTTCTAGGCTGCTAAAAATCATCCCTGTTGCAACAGGTTTTCCCGATTGCATTGCGACATGCAGTGAGACATTAATACCATCAGGTGTTGGAATATCGGTGAGTGACAACTGGGATAAAAACTCAAGCAATGATGCGCTTTCTGATTCCGGCCATTTCTGGGCTAATGTTCGCGCATATCTCACCATCAGAGGGTGGCAATCTACTGTGTAGAAAGTGTAATCATTGCTGTTACCCATATTGGTGCGTTGTTCAATAATGGTGGGAGTTTTCTCTGACGCTTTGTAGAGACTTAAGCCCTGAATGCTTTCTGGTGTGGGGAACTGAGCGTTTTTGACGTGGCTCGCCATCCAAAATTGTTTTTTGTGAAAATGGGAAAGAATAGCAGCGTCGCTCATGTTTGCTCCTGTGCCAGATTGGCCTCTTGCAGTTGAGCCTCGATAATAGCTTTATAGCGCTAAATAACAATCCTCAATAGGGAAAATGAGGAAACAAACTTGGGGTTTGGTCGTTTTTTGCGCGAGTATAACAGTAGGCATTCCCAGAATATTCAGTAAAATAGGAAGTTACGGCGTCCAATTTGGTTGAAATTAGGTTCCCCTTTTATGTCAGGACAGCGTCTTCAAACACAGTTTTCTAAGGTCTATGCGCATTTCGGTGGCAAAGACAGTGATACGAACCTCCAAGATATGGCTGAAATCTTCAGTTGTACTCGTCGCAATGCCCGCATGGTTCTGAGCAAAATGGCGGAGCATGGATGGTTAAGCTGGGAGCCAGCAGTAGGCCGTGGCAAGCAGAGCCAACTCATTTTCCATCGCAGTGATTCCGACTTGCAAATGAAGCGTGTTCGACAGTGGGTGAAAGATGGAAAGCTTGATGCTGCACTCGAGGATTTAGGCAACGATGCGTCCAAATTGGCGCAATTGATACAAGAGCAATTAGGGGTGTCGACACAAGAAGGGAAGCAAATCATTCGTCTTCCTTATTACCGCGCTTTTCCTTGCTTGAATCCTGCCAAACCACTAAGACGCTCTGAACAGCATTTGATCACCCAGATATTTAATGGATTAACGCGTTTTAATGAATCAACGGAGCAAGTCGAAGCGGATCTCGCTCATCATTGGGAGGCGCTATCTGATACCCATTGGCGCTTTTATCTTAGACCGGCGGTGCGATTCCATGATGGGAATCTGCTACATACCGATGATGTCATTTGGTCGCTACAAGTACTTAGCAGTAATGTGTTTTTTTCTCACATTGATTCGATTCAAGCTCCTGCTGAAAACGTCATTGATTTCCACTTAAAACGCCCTGATAGGCGCTTGCCAGACACACTTGCGGTACCTATGGCTTCCATACAGTCGAGGAAGGCGGCGGAGGCAAAGAACGGTGAGTTATTTCCTGTTGGCACTGGGCCATATCGCGTGGTGGAAAACAATAGTCATCAGTTGGTGTTAAAAGCCAATGATCATTACTTTGGTTTTCGCGCATTAACAGATGAAATTGAAATTTGGGTGCTAGATAGTGCCGCCATGTGTTACTTACAGCCTACAGCCAAACTTGATCCCACGGCGTTAGATTCACGACAAGGTATTTTACAAAGTGGAACTAAAGAGCGCTTGGCGTTGGATGAAGGGTGTAATTACCTTCTATTAAATCGCAACAATGGTATTGCCAAGGATCCGCGTTGGGCGGCATATCTCAGTGATCGTCTTTCTTCATTACGACTATTGCCGCACTTGGCAGAAAGTGGCATTGGTGAGTATCGTTTGACTAATGCTTACGGATTACTGCCGGGTTGGATTCATACTAATGTTTCTCATTTGGACGTATCTGCGCCAGAGAAAAAGGGACTCAGGCTTGCTCATCAATCCGACAATCCATTATTTCCTTTGATGGCGAAAGCACTTAAATCACTTCTCGCAATAGATGGGATT
The DNA here is from genome assembly GCF_050336585.1 of Enterovibrio makurazakiensis. Lineage (NCBI taxonomy): Bacteria > Pseudomonadati > Pseudomonadota > Gammaproteobacteria > Vibrionales > Vibrionaceae > Enterovibrio > Enterovibrio makurazakiensis. Next base: position 171,637 of record NZ_JAKJSE010000010.1, on the reverse strand, counting down.
ACGTTGGAAATTGATGTCGTTCCATACGAAGATATCATGTCCCCTAAACATGCAAAGAAAGTCGATATTTGGCTATGTGGCATGAGTTTAGGTAACAAACGGAGCGATGCCATTTTGCCTTGGTTATTGAGTTTCTCCCATCTTTCCACCGCGATGCCCTCGGCTGAATTTAGCGAAATCACTAACAAAATGACCGAATGGCGATCTGGTGATGCAACGCATTTCGATGCAGAAGTCATCGGAAAAATGCTGGTGGAATCAGCGCAAATCATCCCGTTATTTCATATTTGGCTAGGCGTCGTTGATGGGCGTGAACTCGAAGATGTGTCATCTAACAAAGTGGGCTGGTTTGATTTTAAATCCGTTTGGAAGAAGCCTGCACTTTAGTATATTTCCTACTATCAGTATCAGTATCAGTATCAGTATCAGTGCTAGATATTCGTGCTCATGAGGTGACTAGCAAGCTTAAGCAGCGTGCGATTCAGAACATCGCGAAAGCGGCATACAGCAGCGCGGGTAGCGTAATAATGGTGAGGAAGTTTCCAAACAATACCATTGAAGCCACTTTGTCTGGACCCACGTGAAAGCGTTCTGCAAACAAGAAATTCATCACCGCGGGTGGCAGCATAGCAAACAGTAGCATCATACGAAGATGTTCAGGTGGGAGTGGCACGAAAAAGTAAATAACCGCAAAACTGGCGGCGCCTGTCGCCAGGCTTAACGCTGTGCTCAGTAAACCAACGCCCAATCCCGACCATTGAATCGCCGTTAATTGCACTCCCAATGAAATCAACATGACCGGGACGGCCGCGCTTCCAATTAGCACCATTCCGTCGTTTAGCGGCTTCCAGACCTCGATGCCACTAAAATTAAAAATCAACGCGAGTAGGGCTGCAATTAATATGGGCATTTTGAAAATCTGATAGAACCGGTACTCACTGTTGCTAAGCAGTGCCAATCCCACAGTAATGTGGAGCATCATAGAGACAACAAACAGTAAGATTGCTGGCGCCTCTGCACTGGCGCCAAAGGCATAACCAAACAAAGGGATCGCCAGGTTACCGCTGTTACGGAACATTTGCGGTGGTGCCCAGGTTTTATAGGATATATTAAGGAGTTTGCTCACAGGTATCATCAAGATCCCGGGTAGCAGTACAGCAATAACCGCGGCAATAAACAGCGCATTTTGTTCACCGCCCATCGGCATGACGGAAAGTGTTGTAAAGACTAAACAGGGCACCATTAAATCGATATTGATTCGGTTGATATGACGCATATCCGGTCGAAAGCCTTTCCCCACGAAAAAACCTGCCACGACTACGGCAAAAACTGGAAACAAAATACTGACAACTTTTTCGAGCATCCATGCCCCTTAGAGAAGAGAAATAGTGAGAAATTAGCGCGTCGAAGGCGGCGCAGATAGCCTTGTTTGGTAAAGTTTCCACATCATCCAGACAAAAAGCAATGTGCTGGTACATGCCAGAGAAATCCAAACGCCCGTGGTACCAACCAGTTTTGTCATGACAAATAGCATTGCCGCCATTATCACCAGTTTACCCCCGGTTAACCAGTTAGCAATCGTCGCTTGGTTGATGGACTGAAAATAAATAGCCCCAACGAGCAGTAAGGCTTCCGTTGGCAAGCCCCAGAAGTATAGATACATCCCTTCTTTAGTCACTTCAGCGAGATCTGGGCTATCACCAGCAAATGCATAGATCACGGCCTCTGGGAATACATAAACGAGTAATAATCCTGCCACGGACACCAGTAACGCAGCGCCAAACGCGATATTCCTACTTTCAATGACCCTGTCCATTCTTCGCGCACCAAGATTGAAACTCGTAATTGGCTGCATACCCAATGCGATTCCTTCAAACGCGAGGTAGAAGAAAGCTTCTGTGTAACTGACGACGGCATAAGCGGCGACGTGGATAGTGCTCCCCAACGACAGGAAAGCCATGTTGTGTAGTGTTAGAACAACAGAAAGATATAGGTACATGAGTAAACCAGGAATACCTAGCTGCAAGATGTCTGAGACGGTTTTTGTTTTGATAACAATGGATTGCCACGTAATGCGAAGGCGAGTAGACGGTTGGAAAAAATGAAAAAGGCAAAGTGACGCCGTCACTAACTGGGAAAGCATAGTCGCAATGGCTGCGCCTTTTAATTCCCAAGGAATAAGAACAATGAACACCCAATCTAAAAAGATGTTGAGTACACCGCCCAAAATCATAATCGCCGTGACGCGATTGGGCTGCCCATCATTTCTCAGCAAAATTGAAAATGCCATAGACACGAGCGCAAAGGCTCCCATACCGAAATACCATTTCAGATAGGTGATGGCCATCTCGGCCACATGCCCTTGAGCACCGAGTGCATACACAATGTCCGTTGAAAACAGAAGGCCGAGAAAAGAAACAACCACACTGACAAGCAGCGACAGTGAAAAAGCGTTGCCAACGACTTGTTGTGCTAATTTGGCATTTCCGCTTCCTAGGTGAATAGAAACCAAAGATGCAGCGCCCATCCCTATCATGTTGCCCAGCGCGTAGAGAATAGAACCAATCGGGTAGGCTAACATGATTGCTGCCAGTCCACTTTCACCCACAAAATGACCAATGAACATACCATCAACGGCGACATAAATGCCGGTGACCATCATGGCGGCAATCGTGGGAAGCGAATAACGAAGAAACAGATTGATAACTGGCGCATCGCGCAGGAGAGTATCGTTGGCGTTTACATCGGTGGTCATGGCGTTTCCGGCGTGAAAAGATGAAAGCAATTAATGGAGAATGCGTTAACAACGGGTGGGTAGAATACCTAAATAACTTCTACAACGGATATGTCGCCGTTAACAAAAGGTATTTATGAAGTGGCAACCCATCTCGCTGCCGATGAAGCGGATGATAAATTCGATGTCGTCCACCCGTGATTGAACACACTACCTCAATATCGCCGGCAAGAGAGTGCTCTGCGTCGACAAGTTTAACGCCCTGGGCGGCAAAATCGGCTTGATGAATAGGTTGATGACCCAACCACCAGTGGGGTACTGCTTTACTCGCAACAGAACGGTCAATCCAGTGGTCTGCGATGACAATGATACGCCTTTCTTTGTCATTGGGTGCTTCAAGGTGATCAAGCGTCCATTTCATATCGTTAACAATTGCTCTACGGCAGGCTAGATTTGCGCTGATGAGACGATGCGCGACGATATAGATTTGGTGCTCTGGTGTATCGACGAGAAACACTAATTGTTTAATCGTATTAGATTCTTCGACTGATCGACAGGTGGTGTCAATGTCTAGCTTGTCGTAAGAGTGCATAATACGACGCGCCAATGCCTTGCCGAGATGGCTCTCTTTCATCCCGCGATTATGAATCGTTGGATAATGGTGTTCACAGAAACTGAGACAGTCTAATTGAAAGTCTCTCAAGCTTTGTGAAATAAGTTCATCCAGCAAAAAAGCCTACTCCAAAAACAAGCTTCACGACAAAGGGTTACCTAAAGTATGGCAAAAAATAAAAATTTGCACTAATTCGGGTGTCTAAATGTGGTGAAGCGTTCAAAAGTGAGGCTATCCGCGCTTGAGAGCAGGTCGAAATACAATTCTTTTAAGGGTTTTCCAGCGAACGGCGAGTAATGAAATCGCCAACAAAAAATAGATAGTTGGCTCAATTAACTCTGACTTTGATGACCAGTAAAAATGGATTGGTGCTAGGACAAGCGCCAAATAGACGTAATGGTGCAGTTTTTGCCATTTTGCCCCCATTTTGCGTTGTATGCGAGCTGTCGACGTGACCGTTAGGGCAAAGAGAATAACCCAGCAAACCGCCCCTACGGCGAGGTAAGGCCGACTAAGTATTTCACTTCCTAACAGTGCAAAGCTGAAGGTTAAATCGAGGGCGAGATACGTAAACAGGTGTAGCGTCGCCCAAAAGAAACTATACAGCCCGACAACGCGTCGGCAGCGGACCAAGAGACCTTGCTTGGCATATCTGGCAATAGGACTCACGAACATGGTGACGATCAAAGTATTGAGCGCAGCGATACCGGTGTAATGCGTAATGCCATCAACAGGATCTGCACCAAACTTATTGTTTAACACCAGCCAAATCAGGTTGGCGAAAAATAACAAACTGACGACATGAATGAGCGCTTTAACCCAAACTATGTGCTTTGCTGCCAAAGGCTTCAATAGTTTGACCTCAAATCCATCCCTTTATAAAGGCTTGCGACTTCGTCTTGGTATCCGTTGAACATGGTGCTAGGTTGACGACGAGAGCTAAAGATCGAACCTTCGCCTATAAATCGCTCAGAACCTTGACTCCAACGCGGGTGATCAACTTGAGGGTTCACGTTGGCGTAGAATCCGTATTCATGACGTGCTAACAAATTCCAAGTTGTAGCAGGTTGCGACTCAAGTAGATGAATCTTCACAATCGATTTGATGCTTTTAAATCCGTATTTCCAAGGTACGACTAGCCGAACTGGGGCACCATTTTGAGGTGCAAGCGTTTGCCCGTAGAGACCGACACTAAGCAGTGTTAGGTCGTTCATGGCTTCATCTAGCCGCAAACCTTCAACGTAAGGGTAATCAATGCCGCCGCCAACAAACTGTGATGCTTGACCGGGCATTTGTTTGGGGTCATAGAGAGTTTCGAACGCCACGTATTTTGCGCTACCGAGTGGGTCTGCTGCCCTAATTAGATCACCCAAGGAAAAGCCAATCCAAGGGATATTCATTGACCATGCTTCAACACAGCGCATGCGGTATAGGCGCTCTTCAAGAGTAAAACGTTTGAGGAGGTCGTCATAGGTCAACGAGATTGGATTATTGACTAGCCCCGTGACTTCTAATTTCCAAGGGTCAACGCTAAAAGATTGGCTGTTTTCGACAGGATCGTTTTTGCCCGTACCAAACTCATAGAAGTTATTATAGGTAAGCACTTTCTTTTCTGGTGTGAGAGGCAGATCTGCTCCATAAATACTCGGTTTTGCCGTCAATGCAGAACGTTGGAAAATCACATCAGCTTTCTTTTCGTCATCACCACCAAAAATATCAAAGATGTTGGCTTGGCTTTGCGCTGCAAAGGGCAATGTCGCCGTCACGATACCGAGCTTCTTCAATATGTCTCTACGAGAGTGGTAAACGGACTCTGGAGTCAGTTCATGCTCTTTAATTTCGGATTTCTTGGGCACTCGAATCAGCATTGTTGATCTCCATTGGTCAGCATTAATTTGGTGCTATATAACGAACGATAAAATTATCACTTGCTACAAAGACCTATATAACGACATTTTTCTTTCATAAGTTTACGTACTACGAAGAAAAAGGTGGTGCGGATGATAGCAGTTGTGACGGAAGGCAAAGGGTGTGAAGGTTGTCGGCGGTTTCACGGTTGAAGTGTTTGTTTTATAACCAGTAAAGCATTTTTCTCAATAGCCGCTGATAATATGCTGATAAGTGTTAATATCCCACGAGCGTTATGAATTTAGTTGCCTTTTGGTTTGAGTAAGGCACATGAAATGGACATTTAAAATGAAACGTTATCTCTTTGGGCTTGCACTATTGTTGCCAGCAATGTCAGCGTCGTCACAAGGCTTTTCTGCTGGGGTTTTTTTAGGTACACCAATGTCTGGTGTGACAGTGTCACAAAATGCTATGCGCATTTCTTTGGGGATTGAAGAGAAAGGCGCTGCTGTTGATGGAATGTGGGATATTGGCCCTTGGTTGGCTCGGCCTGAATATTTGCCGCTTTCTTTGTATGGCTTTGGTGGATTTCAATGGATTGATGATTCTACGCATAAATGGGGGCCAAGAGTGGGTGTTGGCGCCGCGACACCTATGGGGCGAGGGAATATTGAACTTTACGGAGAAGCGGGTACTACATGGTATTGGCAGGACGATTCAGCGTTGAAACTTGAAGGCTCGCTAGGTTTGCGTATCTATTTCTAACTGGGATACCGCCACTTTTTTCAAACTGTGCCTTACATTATGCTTCAAAGTGCCTAGAAACTGCTTTTTACTTGATGTTTCAGTGTCGAGATAAAATCGACATTTGTTTGGCTTTTAAGCGAGGTCAGTTGCAAGTGCAGTGGGGATGACGTGATATGTTACTGCCGTTCTCATTCAACACTGCAGGTTAGTAAAAGGGTGACTTAGCAACTGATTGTTCGGTGTGGGTATATAATTGATATATCTATCGTTGAGCGATGAGCACTCATCCTTTCCAGCTATATAGCTGCACAGACTTAGAGATTTTTGTTTCATGAATTCGATGCTTCGACCCTTTTTGTATTTATGTGCAGCCATCCTACCGATGACGCTTCATGCGAACCAGTATGATTGGCCTGAGGAAAACACCCGCCTAATTGGCGAGAATACGATTCACGTTATTAAACAGGGCGAGCATCTAGAGTTAATCGCAAAGCAATATAACGTCGGCTTTTTAGCGTTACTTTCCGCTAACCCTGGCATTGACCCTTATCTTCCTGATGCTGGTACTTTTGTCACTATCCCTCAAAAGCTCATTTTGCCAGATGTGGACTACGAAGGCGTGGTGATTAACCTTGCGGAATTACGCTTGTATTACTTTGAGCCAGAGATAGGGAAAGTGAATGTTTTTCCTATTGGCATTGGTCGGATAGGGCGTGACACGCCGATCATGAAAACCAAGATCAGCCAGAAACGTGAAAACCCTACATGGACACCACCAGAAAGTATTCGCAAAGAGTACCTTGAGACAAAGAACATTGTTTTGCCAGAGGTTGTCCCTGCTGGGCCAGAAAACCCTTTAGGCACGCATGCTTTAAGGTTGGCTTATGGAACTGGCACGTATTTAATTCATGGAACCAATAAGGATTTTGGTATCGGGCTACGTGTCAGTTCAGGTTGTATTCGAATGAGACCAGAAGATATTGTTTGGCTATTCGATGAAGTGAAGGTGGGAGATAAAGTTCGCGTGATCAATGAACCCGTCAAAACAAGCTACGAGCCTGATGGTGCCGTTTACGTAGAAGCGCATCGACCATTATCACTAGACGAAACGCAAGCGGGAACGCGAATGTTAACGCTGCCTGATACGCGAACGTCGCTCTGGCTCAAAAGTAATCAAATGAATGAGAGTCGATATAGAGCCGCACTTGCCGTGCAGTCAGGAATGCCAATTGAGTTAGGAAGCGAAGCGGCATCCGAAGATGCCGCTGAATTATAAAGAGACTTATAAAGCGGCTTACTTGGTGTAAGACTGCGCCATGTTGTCAATACGTTCATTCGCACGTGCTGCTTCGTCATAAGACAGAGCGGTTGCAGCAGCTACATCAGCGACGTCACCTTGTAGAGAAGAAACTTGGTTTGAAAGAGAATCTACTTTAGATGACAGATCTGCAACACTTTGCTCAAGCGCTGAGTTGTTTGAACAACCAGCTAGAACTGCGCTGGATGCAATCGCTGCTAACGCTAGAAGACGAATTTTCATAGTTAAAACCTCATTGTTTTTGTTGGGTTGCCTTTTTTACTGCTTTTTACCTGTTGAATAACTGGTTGCAGTATAAACATAGACTGCGATTCACTATTCTGCCGCCAGATGACATTTGATGTACGCCTCAATGTTGATACTGCCTAAAAATCTAAGTCACACGTCAGCATAAATACTTAGAATTTTAGCAATTTCTAATGGCTATCGTGGCCGTGTTTCATTTTTGATTCAACCATTGCCTTCGTAATAGGAATAAATTGTGTGACCTCTGTACCATTCGAGAAGTGCAATGTTAACGGAAGACGTTCGCCATCTTTTAATGGGGTAGAGAGATCGAACAACATGATATGAAAACCGCCGGGCTCTAGAGTTGCTTTATCGTGGCTGGGCACTTCAATGCTATCAACTTGTCGCATTTTCATCATGCCTCCATCCATGACATGGTTATGAAGTTCGACGGTTCTTGCCGCGGGTGTTTCTGCGCGGATCAAACTTACTGTTTCGGAGCCTGTGTTCTTGATTACCATAAATGCAGCGCTGTTCGGGGCTCTTGGCGGTGTCGCTCGCGCATAAGGATCTGTGAGTTCAATAGCAGCATTGACTGAGAACGAGAATACTCCAGCGAGTAATGAACATATCAGGGGGGCAGGTCTCATCGACACTCCTTTTTCAAACATTCGGTTTTCGGAAAAATACACATCAGGCACACGGGCTCAGCGAGTCACTCATAAAGAGCACGGAAAATGTGTTTGATACTAACGCTTAGCACTCGGGCCTAAACGTTCGATAGCATCAGACACCATGTTGGGGTTTAGCGTGTGTGGCACCTTTTCAATGAGCTCACCATCTGGTTTTAGGAAATAGAAATAGGAACTGTGGTCAACGGCATACTCCATTGCAGAGTCTTCTAACTCTGTAATTTGGTAAAGCACGCCATATTTCTTAGCGAGTGCATCAATGGCTTCCACACTCCCACTGGTGCCTTCAAGCATTGGGTGGAAATAGCCTGCATATTCTTTCGCTACATCTGCGTCATCCCTTTTCGGGTCGAGAGTAACGAAAATTGGGCGCACGCCTGCTAATGTTTCTTCGGGCAATGACTTTAAAGCAGCCGAAAGAATAGCGAGCGACGTTGGGCAAACGTCTGGACAATGTGCATAGCCAAAATAGAGAACGCGTAGCCTTTCATCTGTGGTGTCAAAAAGTTGAACGGTTTGGTCACCACTTTGTAATTTGCCAAGCTCCACGACAATGTCAGGTGTTTGGTTTTGTTCGAGCATATACCGAGCGCCCAATCCCGCAATCAATGCTAGCGCCAGTATGATGATTTTGGTTTTCATCGCTTCATCCTTATTTCTACGGGCAAAATGGTGTCGTTGTCCGGACTACTGATTGTGCCTCGCCATGTCATTTCTTCGTCCATGCAAATAGGCAGCATCACGTTGCCGGTGAATTGATTATTCTTAGACCGCATCAATTTGAGCTTATATACACCCATGTTCATTTCTACACCTTCTAAGGCAAGAAGCAGATGCGCAGCGTTGCTATCTGAAAAAGTCACATCCAATTGTGATGGCACTAAGGGTTTAACGCTATCAGTAGATAAGATCGCGTTGGCAGATTGAAAGTTACACGCCGTGGTGCCAAGCGTGCAATGGTCCTCGTTAATTATGGTTTTGCTCGACGTTGAAAAAATAAAAAGGTCAGCAAAAACGTAGCCGATAGCGAGAAAAACGATGACAAAAATAATATCGACGAATCGACGACCGATAACAAAGCTGGTTTTCATGATGAGCATTTTTGAGGAATAGACATGAAAAAGTGTATCACTTTATCCCGTCGGGCTATGTGAGTAAGGTCTTGAAATCAGTGATAAGAAAAGGGGTTGCCTGAGCAACCCCTTAACGTTGAATTGTGCTTGCTGCGTTAATAGCAAGCCGTAACTCTATGATAATTAGTCTTCGAGTTTTTGAGATATTTTCTCTAAGCCAAGAACCAGACCAAAACCTACAACCATCATGACTAGAGCGATGGGTAGTAGCGACGGTTGACCTGTCACAGACTCAAATGCCATTGGTGATAACGCTTTCTCGATCAGTGGTACTTGCTCACCTGAAGAGTTAGTTCTGAAGCTGATGACTTCTTTCCAAGGCCAAACTTTTCCTAAGGCACCAATCAGCAAACCCGTCAGAAAGGCGATAGTGAAACCGCGATAACAGCGCAACAACCATGACAATACATGAGAGAAGCTAAGAAGGCCGACTAAGCAGCCTAGCGCAAATAAAGCAAGAATAGGAATCTGCAGGCTCTTTACGGCATCCAATACGGGGCCGTACATCCCAAGAAGAAGCAAAATAAAGCTGCCGGAGATACCTGGCAAGATCATCGCACAGATAGCGATGGAACCGGCAATGAAAACCGTCAGCATATTGAATTCCATTGATACCGGATTCGCAACGGTGATGCTGTAGGCAAATACCGCGCCGACAATTGCAAAGAGGATCTCTTTGACTGACCAACGCTCGACTTGCTTAATCATATGAATTGCGGATGCTACGATTAGGCCAAAAAAGAATGACCAGATAACGATTGGGTGCTCTGTTAGCGCGTACGAAACGGCTTTTGCTAAGGTCAAGATTGCGGTAAGAATACCGGCCAGCAATGAAGAAAGAAATGTACCGTTTACGTGCTTCCAAACAGCGGCAAAGCCTTCTTTACGCCATAGGGAGAACAGGGAGGGGTTGACGCGACGAATGCTCTCCAAAAGAGTGTCATAAATACCAGTGATGAACGCGATTGTACCGCCTGAAACGCCGGGAACGACGTCTGCAGCTCCCATCGCCATTCCTTTGAAAAAGGTTAGTATATTCTGTTTCATGAATTGCTTCTGTTGATGCGGGTGAAAAATTATGCCCAATTATAGCGACTTGAATATAAAGGGCTATGAATTACTTTGTTGTGATTTCATTGATGTTAATGGTTAATGGTTAATGGTTAAGGACCCAGCTATATGCCGCCGCTAACTTTTTCTTTCCGTCACCTTGAATAGGGTCTCCATGTATAGGAAGGATATGATCAAATGGCCATGTTAGAATTTCTTGAAGTGAGCGCCTGAGGAGCTTGATGTCGGTGACACGATACTTTTCGTAAAAAGGAACGCGAACATGGGTGTGGCATCCACTTGATTTGCCCACGAGTTGGCGCAAAACAGAGCCTCCGCTTAAAAGCATTATGCTTTCCCCAATGACAAGTGTTTGGCTTTCGGGGTCACAAAACACGACGTCCTCTCGCTGATTGTTACCGCGTAACACTGTTTGATAGAGTTGGTTTCGCCAAAGAGGTGAAGACTTAGACGTTAGCTCTCCATCAAATCCAATATCTGAACGTTTTGCGGCAAGATCTGGGGCGGAATAGAAATACGCATCAGAATACGTTAGCCACCAATCTGATAAAGACTGATGTATGGTGTGGTTAGCGGTTGTCACACAGCGCACAATGCCAAGCGCATCAATTTGGGATTTGAGTGATTCCGTTAATTCGCAGGGGTTATGCACCAATAGCCCACCATCGGCTAGGCGAATAACCGTCATCCGTTGTCCAATATCAACGCCGAAACAACGGAAGCTATCGTCGTAATACCATAGGTGGTTGGCTTTCCATTCGATCATTGAATTCATCCTTGAATATTACTTTTTGCGTTGGCTAACTAATCGCTTCCATGTAGTGCGCTCTGGCGTGTTCGATAACTTTGGGGCGTAGAGTTCATACCCAAGCATCTTGATGTTACTTGGGTATAGGTATCAAAGATGCTCTTGTGGGAACAGCAAATAATTTAAGTGTTGAGAAGCAATATTCTTTGTTTATCTTGATTGGCGCAAAATGATTGTTCGAAGAATCAGAACAACTTGTTCCTCCTAGCCTAGTTTTTCTTAGCGTAGCTCCGCACTAGAATAACGCTAACTAAGGAGAAAGTTATGAATATCAGAACAGTACTGCGCGTTATTCGATCTCACGCATCAAAAGATGGGGACGGCGTTAAAATTAGTCGTGTGCATGGGTTTAACGACGCTAAGTTCAGCCCTTTCTTGATGATCGATGAATTGAAAAGCGACAATCCGGATGATTACATCGGTGGTTTCCCTCCACATCCTCATCGTGGTATTGAAACGCTGACCTACATGTTGAAAGGGCATTTTCAGCATAAAGACCATATGGGTAATGTAGGGGAACTGAGTAGCGGCGGCGCTCAGTGGATGTCTGCAGGCAAAGGCGTTATTCATAGTGAAATGCCTATCATGAATGATGGGGAGCTGCATGGCTTCCAAATTTGGATCAACTTACCAGCGGCTAAGAAGATGAATCCAGCGCAATATCATGATTTTCAAGCACCCGAAATCAATGAGTACGGAACGAAGAAGAATCTGCTTCGTGTAATTTCTGGTCGAGCAACTGAGGACGGTGCTGAGATAGTTGGGCCTTTGCAATCGACGGGTGTCGAAACATTTATTGCAGATTGGCGAGCGGATGCAGGTGAAGCACGCAACCTCACGGTGCCGACAGACTATCAGGTCAACATATATGTCTATAAAGGAACGGTTGATATTGCAAATCAACTGGTCAATCAAGGGCACATGGTTCAGCTTTCGGCGGGCGACTTACTTGGCCTAACGGCTTCAGAAGATGCTGGTGTGTTGATTCTGTCAGGTCTACCTATTGATGAGCCTGTTGTGCACTATGGGCCGTTTGTGATGAACTCAATGGATGAGATTAATCAAGCGGTTCGTGACTATCAGAATGGCGTATTAACAGACTAAGCATGAGATTGACGAAGCCGGAGAAGGGGCGGCAGTGTTGCCCCTTTTATCATTGTAACGTTTGTCGCGTACTGAGATAAGTTGAAAAATTATTGGTGCGCACCTTCGTGTATATAATTGGTTTATTCATCTGACTTCACGAACTCTGGTATCAATGTGAATAAAACGTTGAATATTCGCTGACCTTTTGTACTATTTTCTTTGGTTAAAGAAAACGTTTAGGTACATGGTTTGCTCCCAGTAATTGCACACGCGGTTGAAACAGTTCTGTTAGTCACAGGATTAGTGATGCTGGTGCGTTGTGCTTTTCAATATGCTTATCGAACGCATAAGTGGCATCGCCTAAATGTTGTTCTCTTTAATATTCAAAGCCTTTCCAGTGAAGAAATGAAGTGGTGGTATGCTGCAATGATCAGCCTGTTGCTGGGTGGGTCCCTAAAATTCTTCTCATTTATTGCTTTTAGTTACCCTCAATTCCCTTAAAAACGTCGCTCACGCTAACTTAAATTGACCGCAATGGAAGGCTTGGAACTCTGCATCGTCAGCATGCTGGATAGATACGGTCTTTTGGCAGTACCTGCGCAGTGCCAAGCGATTGCAACAAAACTGTGATGTGTGTTCTCTAGACTCAGAGTTTGATACACTCTTGTTTTGTGAAATGCATAAAGGAAATCATGCCTAACTTCACGCCCATAACGCTTGCTATCGCGCACATCAATGATACTCACTCCCATTTCGAACCCACGCCTATGTCACTGGCAATACCCGGTCTCGATGAGCGTATCTACGCGAATGTTGGCGGATTCGCTCGTATTTCTTCAGTTGTTAAAGCATTTAAAGAAGAAGCTAAGTTAACAACCGATGGTTTCTTGTTTCTTCATGCAGGGGATTGTTTTCAAGGCACCTTGTATTACAGCCTATTTAAAGGCGAAGCCAATGCCACAATGCTCAATTTACTTCGCCCGGATGCAATGGCTTTAGGCAACCACGAGCTAGATCTTGGCAATGCTTCCGTGTCGCGCTTTCTCGACCAAATCAATTTCCCGTTACTTGCCGGAAATTGGGATGTCAGCAATGAATGTGATCAAAAGCTTTGTCCTGTGAAGGGAAAGCGCCAGTTGCTTCCTTTTGATCCATTACACAAAATTGCTAGCGTGATGTTGAAGCAATTTGGTGATCAACACGTTGCCCTGTTCAGTGTTGCTCTCGACAAGATGGCCGATATTGCCATGCCTGATGCGGATACGCCATTTGTGAATGCGAAACAGACCATTCTCGATACCGTCGCACATATCAAGGAACATCTTGGGACGAATCACATCATATTACTGAGTCATCTTGGATATGAACAAGACCTAAAAATGGCCGAAGAAGTTGACGGGCTTTCTGTTATTGTCGGTGGGCATAGTCATGTGCTGCAAGGGGATTTTAGTAACCTTGGCTTAGGAGACATGGGGCCATACGGGCGGTTAATTCAGAATACGCTGGTGGTTCAAGCGGGCTGTCATGCATTTGCTCTGGGCAAGTTGCACGTCACGTTAGATGCGCAAGGCAAAGTGTCAGAATACAGTGGCAGTAACTATCTGATGCTTGGTCGCAGTTTATCGATGGATGCGTCTTGGGATCAGAGTCTACCTGCCGAAGCTTTTACACAAGCGAAAGAGTATTTAGCCCAGCAAGCGAATGTACTTCATTGCCGTGGTGATGAAACTATCAAATCCGTACTGAATGAGCGCTATAAGCCGGCGGTTGAAAAACTAAAAAGTGACGTTGTCACTAAATTGCCTGCGCGTTTGCGCCATATTCGGGTTCCTGATGAGAAAGGCGGGAGCGAAATTGCACCTCTAGTGTGTGAAGGCTTTCTGCATGCGGCTCGAAACCGGGGGCATCAGGTAGATTTTGCCATTCACAATGCTGGTGGAGTGCGTGTTAGTTTAGAGCAAGGTAAACTTACGGCTGCGGAGGTGGCAGGGCGTCTATTACCATTTGCTATTGATCTTATGTTGTATAAGCCGACTGGACTTCAAGTGATGCAAGCACTCGAAGGTGCTATCGATAATGCAACAAATAACAATGTTGAAGGCACTGGTGATGGAAGTTTTCCTTACACGGCGGGGCTCAAGTATCGCTATGAGTGCGAGAAACCGAAAGGTTCACGACTGACACTGCTTGAATATCGCGATGAAAAAGGCACGTGGCTACCTATTGAACCTGGAAGCATCTATTCCGTCGTTTCATCCGCTTATACCTCACAAGGCAAAGAGGGTTATGATTCGTTGAAACATCTCGCAGAACCTCCGTATTCAATTGACGTCACCTTGTCAGAAAGTTTTATAGAGTATGCGAGAACGCAAGAATCTCTTGTCATTATGCCTACCACTTGCGCGAGCTATGTTCCCTGTCCGGCTTGTACATCAGAATAACCTACCATCTATTCAGTTGACTTAGCGGCTATCCACGCCGCTATGTTCTGCTCGCATCCATTTGAATCCTGCATCTTCAGGTTGTTTTGATATAAATCACAAATGTGCCTAAAAATTGCATAGTTTGGGAAACATGGCGAGTTTTTGCCGTCTATGAAATGAAGGCGCAGAAACTTAATGCGAAGGACTCAATACTTATGCTCACAATTCATTCAAGTAAATCACTGAGTTGTCGATATAAGGACTAAGGCAGAGATACAACAAAAAGGAATGACATCATGATAGAGAAACGTGATTGGCTAGACTTTGGATTGATCGCTTTTTGGATAAGTGCATGGCTATCGTTAGTCTATTTTGTGCCAGTAGTCAGTGGTTGATGGCGTCTTGCTCTCACCACGCCAGACATCGCGTTATCGCAGGATATATCACGTAATATCTGGCTAGTATCAACCGTGCATGGTCACTGAAGTGGATAACAGTCATTCACTGTTAGCCTGAGCTACTTTCCTTCTAAGTTGCACGTTTTGGATGTTGTTTGCTTAAGTAAAAACTTGACCACTATGGGTTGTAAATATATGGGAAGTTGTAGTGCGCCAATAAGGGGTAAATACAGCGGCCCCAGAAAAGCACCAGCGACAGAGTAGGTCAGCAACACATTTCTATTCCCCGACGTAATCGCAGCCACATAAGCCTGCTCTTTCCCCATACGCCAGTAAAACGCCAAACCAATAATAAAAAACAAGACACAAATGCCCAATGCCAAAAGTAACATGCTGATGGCAAAATCCCGGTCATTGTTCCAAAGAAAGCGAAATTGTCCAGATAGACCAAATGGAAAACTAAACACCAATATGATGGTGAACTGAGCGAGTTTGCCGTGGATACGAGTTAGGTGGCTTCGTGAAACGTTCTTGTGAATGAAGTACGCCGTTGCCATTGGACCAAAGATGAAAACAACCATCCTCAAACAGTAGCTTTGTAAATCAAGCGAGAATTCGTCTCCACTGAATATCGCAAGATTAACGTAGAGGATGACGGGCATCATCAAGGTACTGGTTATCGTGAAAGCCATGGCAGTTAATGGTTCGAATCCCATTGAGCGAACAATCGCTGGTGTCGCAAACAGACTACCCGTGGCACAAACGGCCGTCACGGCCAAGAGCAGTTCGGTGCTAGCGCCAAATGCTATCGCAGCACTAGAGACGACCAGCGTGGTAACGCCCCCGTGAATCAGTGAATACCCCCACGCAGAGAGATTGAAAAGCGCTTTAACCAGAGAGCGTTGGTCGATACCTATTAGTGTAAATAGCATCAAAGTAAACAATACATAAGGAAGGTAGGGCAATGACGCCGCAGAGTAGGTAGGTAGCGCAAAACCAACGAGTGCCGCCGTCAAAAGCAGAAGTGATGAGTGTTTACTAAGGAATGTGAGCACAATAGTCTCGGAGTTGTTGTTAAAGAGGGATGTTATCAGAATGAAAATGCAATGATAAATAAAATTAGTTAATCCGTAGCTGGATGGTTTAATTAGCACTAGAAAGCCTAATCCCTTTATATACTGCTATCTGTACAGATGTAAGTAATCGTATTCATTAGTAAAACTAATTCGAGTTGGCAAATAATGTCATTTCATAAATGACCAATTCCTGATTACTATTTGTTTCGAAAAGACAATCACATAGTGAGGCAATAATGACGCAGTTTGTAGATTTTGGCCCGGCCATGACTTCTGTTGAAAAAGTGCAAAAAAACTATGCGGTTACTTTCAAAGGATTGATTGCCCATGCGAAGGACGTACTGCGCAAACACGATGTTAACAAAGCGATTCGTTCAACTAATGAATTGCCAGAGCACATTAAGCGCGATATCGGGCTAATCCGTTAATTTTCACTGCAACTTTTTAAGATATTCAGTTCGGTTGATAAAACGCTGGTGATGAACCGGCGTTTTTTGTTTATAGATACAGTGATTTTCATAGCCAACGGTTATTCTGTCTTGGCTAAATCACTGGTGGAATCCCCGACTTATACTCCGCCATAGACACCGTCATTTCACATCCATCTTATGTCCTGAAATCATTAGACAAGATTGCCTCACTTCGTCAGTATGTTTGTCATACCGTAAATAATAAGAGAAGTACTAAATGGGATTATTTAGCTGGCTGTTTGGTGACAATGAAAAAACAAGTAAGCAAGTTGAACCGACTGAGTATAAGGGATTTTTAATCTATCCAGAGCCTAGATCTGAAGGCGGTCAGTTCAGAATCTGTGGTCGTATTAGCAAAGAACTCGACGGTGAGATCAAAACACACAATTTTATTCGATCTGACCTGCTACCAAGCGAAGCGGGTGCAACTGACCTTATGATCAAAAAGTCTCAACTATTTATCGATCAAATGGGCGAAAGAATGTTTAGCTAAGTGACCGAGATCAACGCAAATTGCGTCACTTCAGGTAAAAAAGTACACCAAGTGTTCGTATTCAGGCCGAATGGTTCATTTGATCATGAGAGTTCGTAGCCAAATTTACATTTAATCAGTAGTTTAACATTAGCGTTGCTGCGGAGGTATGACCTCTGTCCACAAATAAATAACGTTATTTTATTACTAAAAGTCATTAAGATTTAATCTGTTTTACGCTTGCTAATGATTTATTTTGTATTTTTACTACAAATCGCTTGATTAAGCCTTTTCAGTTCGTTACAAACAAATCACTTACATTGCCAATAGTCAGGGACTTACTATGCAAATTGGTGTTCCAAAAGAAATACTTGCGCACGAAACGCGAGTGGCTGCCACCCCAAAAACGGTTGAGCAGTTGATTAAAATGGGCTTCGAGGTTGTTGTAGAAAACAATGCTGGTTTACTAGCAAGTTTTGACAACGCTGCTTTCGAGCAGGCAGGAGCAACAGTGACTGATTCCGATACAGTTTGGCAATCAGACATCATCTTTAAAGTTAACGCGCCTGTGAAAAATGCAGATGACAGTGTTGACGAAATAGCACGTATCAAAGAAGGGGCCACCCTTGTTAGCTTCATCTGGCCAGCCCAGAATGAAGAACTGATGCAGCAACTCACCTCAAAGAAAATCAACGTTCTTGCAATGGATGCAGTGCCACGTATCTCTCGGGCACAAGCTTTAGATGCGTTGAGTTCAATGGCTAACATCGCCGGTTATCGTGCTGTTGTAGAGGCCGCCCACGAGTTTGGTCGTTTCTTCACGGGGCAAATTACCGCTGCAGGTAAAGTACCACCAGCAAAAGTATTTGTTGCCGGTGCTGGTGTTGCGGGTCTAGCTGCTATTGGCGCAGCAGGCAGCCTTGGYGCTATCGTTCGTGCTTTCGATGTTCGCCCTGAAGTGAAAGAACAAGTGGAAAGTATGGGTGCCCAGTTCCTTGAAGTTGCTTTCGAAGAACAAGCTGGCAGCGGCGATGGTTATGCGAAGGAAATGTCAGATGACTTCAATCGTAAAGCCGCCGAACTATATGCAGAACAAGCGAAAGATGTAGACATCATCATTACTACAGCGCTTATTCCTGGCAGACCAGCACCGAAACTGATCACTAAAGAAATGGTGGATTCAATGAGTGCTGGTAGCGTGATTGTCGATCTCGCTGCAGCAAACGGTGGTAACTGCGAATATACCGAAGCAGATAAAGTTGTTGTCACTGAAAACGGCGTGAAAATCGTCGGTTATACCGATATGGTCAGCCGTCTACCCACTCAGTCTTCCCAACTTTACGGCACAAACCTTGTCAACCTGATGAAGCTTCTGTGCAAAGAGAAAGACGGTAACATTGATATTGATTTCGAAGACGTCGTGCTTCGCGGTGTAACCGTTGTTAAGGAAGGCGAAATTACTTGGCCTGCACCACCGATTCAAGTATCTGCTCAACCTCAGGCGAAAGTTGAAGCTGCACCAGCGGAAAAAGCAGTGAAAGTGGATGAGCCGACATCTCCAGTCAAAAAACTGGTTGGCTTAGTGGCTGCACTCGGTGCATTTGGTTGGGTTGCATCTGTCGCGCCACCAGCATTTTTGTCGCATTTCACCGTATTTGTACTTGCTTGTGTTGTTGGCTACTACGTTGTTTGGAATGTCACCCATGCTCTGCATACACCACTGATGTCTGTGACCAACGCAATCTCCGGCATCATTGTTGTGGGTGCGTTACTTCAAATCGGTCAAGGCAATGGTGTGGTTTCTTTCCTCGCATTTATTGCGGTTCTCATTGCAAGCATCAACATTTTTGGCGGATTCACCGTCACCAAGCGCATGCTTGAAATGTTCCGTAAAGATTAATAGGAGTAGCAAGGAATGTCTGCAGGACTAGCACAAGCGGCATATATTGTTGCTGCACTATTTTTTATCTTGAGTTTGGCTGGATTGTCCAAGCAAGAGTCAGCGAGAGCCGGTAACTATTACGGTATCGCGGGTATGACGATTGCTTTGATCGCAACCATCTTTGGCCCATACTCACAAGGCATAACTTGGATTATCATTGCGATGATCATTGGTGGTGCCATCGGTATTTACTACGCCAAGAAAGTTGAAATGACTGAAATGCCAGAACTCGTTGCTGTGCTTCACAGCTTCGTAGGTATGGCAGCGGTTCTCGTTGGTTTCAATAGCTTTCTGGCACCGCCAGAATACAGCGGCGAATTTGCGCACACTGAGCACGTTATCCATATGGTGGAAGTGTTCCTTGGCGTCTTCATTGGTGCGGTAACCTTCACGGGTTCTATTGTTGCCTTTGGTAAGCTTCGCGGAATTATTTCTTCTTCGGCACTAAACCTTCCGCACAAACATAAATTGAATCTAGCCGCGATCGTGGTATCGACGCTGTTGATGTTCTATTTTGTGAAGTCTGATGGCAGTCTGTTTGCTCTGATTATCATGACCTTAATCGCGTTCGCGTTCGGCTACCACTTGGTTGCGTCGATTGGCGGTGCGGATATGCCGGTTGTGGTTTCAATGCTGAACTCTTACTCAGGTTGGGCAGCGGCAGCAGCAGGTTTCATGTTGGCAAACGACCTTCTGATCGTCACGGGCGCATTGGTTGGTTCTTCGGGTGCGATTCTTTCTTATATCATGTGTAAAGCCATGAACCGTTCTTTCATCAGCGTTATCGCTGGTGGCTTCGGTCAGACAGTTTCTACTGCGACCGACGTTGAATATGGCGAGCACAGAGAGATTTCGGCAGAAGAAGTCGCGGAAATGTTGAAAGACTCTCGTTCAGTGATTATCACACCGGGATACGGTATGGCGGTAGCTCAAGCTCAATACCCTGTACATGACATCACTGCCAAGCTTCGCGCGAAGGGTATCAATGTTCGTTTTGGTATTCACCCTGTCGCAGGACGTCTTCCAGGCCATATGAACGTGTTATTGGCTGAAGCGAAAGTACCTTATGACATCGTGTTGGAGATGGATGAAATCAATGAGGATTTCCCTGAAACAGATACGGTATTGGTCATCGGTGCGAACGACACAGTGAACCCTGCGGCAATGGAAGATCCTAATAGCCCAATCGCAGGTATGCCGGTTCTTGAAGTGTGGAATGCGAAAAACGTAATCGTATTCAAACGCTCAATGAACACAGGTTATGCGGGTGTTCAAAACCCATTGTTCTTTAAAGAGAACACAGCGATGCTGTTTGGTGATGCGAAAGAAAGCGTTGAGGCTATCGCCAAAGCGATTTGATTTTGACACACAAACTTTGTTGTTGAATCCTTATTAAGGCCAGCTTTGCTGGCCTTTTCTTATTTTGTGACACTCTGACAAAGTACTGACAATTAGTCATATTTTGATGATATTCTCTCGCCATGCGTACGTTTTTTCTTATCATTTTAGCCTTAGTCAGTCCTCAGGTATTGGCGAATGGCTCATTCTCTGAACAGCTCAGTGCTTTTAGGTTGTCACTCTTATCTGAGCCGCCTATGGCGACGTATGCGCTAAATTCCATACACAGTGAATATCCGAAACCACTGCTTGTCCCAGATAGCTTGCTACCACAATCAGCTCACTATCCGTTGAAAGACCTAAAAAGGCTTTATCAGTCGTCCGAGAAGTGTAAAGGTGCATGGCCTGTCAGCCCCTTGGTAACCGATCCTTTAGTGTTCACTCGTGCGCTATGTTTCAACACCCGATTGCCGCCTGTATGGTTTTCTCGCTCAAATCTCATCCATCCTGGTGGAGGGAGCTACGCAAACAAATATGTCGATAAATTCCCAGAGCGTAGAGATGAGTTGCTGAGGTTTTTCCATATTCAAGAGCGCTTATTAGCGCCGCCAGATAGGTTACTCGGTAGACTTCAACGAATGCCAGAGTCAGGTATCATGGCGCTTAATGGTGGTGCGGAATCAATATTGTCTGGAGAAGAACTCTGGGTGAGAACGGGTGGGCAGTATCAGGTCTATGGTTCAGAAGTATGGCTTCCGCTTCTTGAGCAACATGATCTAGTCGCCTCACCGACGAGCGACAACGGTTACTGCTTATCCCGAATTGGCAATGTTTGTTGGAACCAAGAGCAGGCCCCGTCTTATTGGTCGCAATTGGTATTTGCGCTGGCAGTCATTAACCTATTTTGGATTGCCGTTTGGGTATTTAACCGATGGACGGTTCAGCGTCGGTTGATGCAAGAACGCATGTTGGTACTTCAAATCCTCACGCATGAACTGCGTACACCTATTGCTAGCTTATCGATGACAGTGGAAGGTTTCCGCCGTAAGTTCGATAGCCTTCCAGAACCTTTGTATGACGAATTCCGCCGTTTGTGTGAAGACTCAATGCGCTTGAAGCAATTGGCCGAGGCGAGCAAGGATTACTTGCAATCAAACCAACAGCAGTTGGTGAGAGAGGAAATACCATCGCTTGCAGAGTGGCTTGGCTACCTTTGTGAAGAACGTGACGTTGAATTGCTTGTCAAAGAAGATGGTGCAATTGCGGTTAACATTTATTGGTTGACGACGTCGCTAGACAACCTTATAAGCAACGCAAAGAAATATGGTATTGCACCTGTTAAGGTGGTTGCCGAAATTAACAACGGTTTACTAAAGATCCAAGTTCAAGATCAGGGAAAGTTGACCGGAAAAGATTGGAAGACGATTCGTAAACCGTTTGTCAGTGCTCAAGGCTTAGGGCTTGGTCTGACAATCGTTGAATCAATGATTGAAAGGATGGGGGGCAAGTTGATACTTGTTGGTCCTCCAACCACATTTATTTTGGAGATACCTTGTGACCCAAACGACTCTATTGCTCGTTGAGGATGACGCAAACTTGGCAGATGGCCTTTTAGCCAGCCTAGAGCAAAACGGATACAAATGCTTATACGCCGATAGAGCGAGTAAAGTAGAAGCATTGTGGGCTGATGCAGATCTAGTGGTGTTAGACAGACAGTTACCAGACGGGGACTCGATGACGTGGCTTCCTAACTGGAAGAAGATCAAAGATGTACCAGTTATCATGCTGACAGCGATGGTGTCTGTTCGTGATCGTGTTGGTGGTCTTGATTCTGGCGCGACAGATTATATGACTAAACCATTCGCCGAAGCGGAATTGCTCGCGCGCGTTCGCGTTCACTTGCGTAAGCCTGCGTCTGAGGAAGAGCAGGACGCCGATGACATTGTGGTGAGTTCTCTACGAATTAACTTGGCCACTCGTGGCGTTATTTACTGTGAAAGCGAAGTCATACTGACACGTACGGAGTTTGATCTTCTCGCCTTTTTAGCGAGAAACGCAGGTCGCGTGTTTACCCGCGACGAACTGTTGGATCAAGTCTGGGGTTACAACCACTACCCAACCACGCGCACGGTGGATACCCATGTCCTTCAACTACGTCAAAAGCTCCCTGAGATTGAAATTGAAACACTGAGAGGCGTTGGTTACAGGATGAAAAGCCACTGATGACTCGAGCGGTGCTTCAATCCATAACTTTGACGATAGCTATGTTACTGCCAACATATACGTTGGCGGCTTGGTTCAATGGCACTGATGCATTGACATCGGCTCACCAACGTTTATTGGAAGGAAACACCGCTCAGAGTTTTGATGCAATGGTTGAAGCTTGGCAACAAGACAAGACAAAAACTGAGCATGATCATCTCACTGAGCTATTGTCTTTGGCCATCAGCGAGGATTGCGGAAGAAGCTTAAGCAGCCTTTCGCTGCCAAACTGGTTGCAAAGCATTGTCATACGACGAGAAACCGTGCAAACGCCAAACCGAGTTTATTACCAATTCTCTGTTTATGGCAGTTCCCAAACGGGTATATCCAAACTGTCTTTTGCTGAGTGGCCTGACAAGTCGCTGATTCTTTCCGAATTGAGGGGAGACGATGGAAATCAATTCAAACTCGATTTTGATACGGTTTCGGGCATCGTTCACGCTGGACTTTACAAGCTTGAGTTAACCTCAAACGAAGGTGAAAGTTGGTCCTCTTGGGTATTGATTGGTGAGCCCGATGCGACACAAAAAATCAGTTGGATGGACAGCCGAAGCTGGCGTATAGCTCCAACTACCGACTTGAAAAGCACTTGTCCTCGACCTTTTCTATCAATGAACTTGTATCAGCAATCTGATGTGGATGAAGCGCCAATATGGTCTGAAGAAAAAGACAAAAACCTTCCAACATCGTTACCTATTATCGATGTACCAAATGGGCAGTATTGGTTTTCCATCGCGCTGATCGAAAGAAGGTGGCAAGGTGCGATTTTATTTGAAGATGTACAACGCATCGCTAGAGCCATTGATTTGCCAGATGTTGATCTAAATGATTTATCAATAGAGAACCCAGAAAAATAAGTAAACAGACCCCAATAGTGCTGTTTTCCTTCTAAAACCTCCTCCAATCTCTCTCATGCTAATGAGTAGTGTCACATCTTTACTACTTGTCTTCATTACGAGTCATTCAGTCGTCTATCATTATTTTAGTAAGTAAACAGAGAGATAACGTGTGAAAGCGCGGATGTGAGTCTCCATTTCATTGGCACTTAGACATGGAATTCAGGGTTATGAAGAAAAGCTTAGTCGCGGCAAGTTTGGCTTTGGTGTCTGCATCGTCCTTTGCAGCAAACTACAGTATTGATACACGAATAGATGCAATGGGAGGAGCGGGCACCGCTGCTTCTAGTTATTTAACTGCGGGTTTTCATAACCCAGCATTGGTGGCATTGGAGCCTGATGCAGCATTTGGCATATTGCTACCGGTGATAGGTATTCAGTACCGAGATCCTGATGAATTGGTTGATGGGCTTGAAGACTTTGGCGGTGTGTTTGATCAGTTTGAAAATGACCCTACTAACTCTGATAATCGAACCGCAGCGGCTAATGCTCTCGGCAACTTGGAAAATAAGCTGGCGTATTTGAGTGGTGGTTTTGGTGGAGCAATTGCCGTTCCTACTTCAACTATTTCGGGTAACTTCTTTGTGAAAGGTTATACCGAAGCAATAGTAATGCCGGAGGTTGAAGCTTCCGATGTGACGAATATTAATGACAACTCTCAAATACCAGGTGTCGACTACAACCTCGACTCTAAAGGTCGCGTACTTGCTTTTGGTGTGGTCGATGTAGGTTTGGCGCTGGCGGGTAACATTGAATTTGCTGGGCAACGAATAGCACTCGGCGTGACGCCTAAATCACAGAAATACTACACCTATCATTATGAAGTGGCAGTCGACAATTTTGACGTGGATGATTGGGACTCTGACGCCAACCGCACAGAAGAAAGTGCATTTAATATAGATCTGGGTGCAGCGTGGCAAAGTGGGCCATTTCGTTTAGGCTTCGCTGCTAAGAATCTGATTGAAAAAGATATTAAGACTGTTGTTTACACTCGAGATTACACGTATACCATTGGTCCTTTGTATACAGTCGGTGGGGCATTTGTGACTCATCTTCTTACGGTAGCTGTTGATATCGATTTGAATGAGCAGAAACGATTTTCTGCAACCAGTGGGCCTGCGATAAAAGACAATACCCAACTTATTCGATTAGGCGCAGAGTTTGATGCTTGGGGATGGGCGCAAGTTCGAGGTGGCTACATTGAAGACCTTGAAGATACACTGGACGGAACGTTGACGATGGGGTTGGGCTTATCACCATTCAATACCGTTCACTTCGATTTGGCCGCCCAGTTTAGTGATAACAACAGTTACGGTGGCTCCGCTCAGTTATCTTTCACCTTCTAAGGTGACATTGACGAGAGTGGGCAGTAGAATACGCGACTTCTTAACGTAAGAATTTGGGGTCGCGTATGAGTAGTATGCCAACATTGACGCATGCAGAGCAGCAAGTCGCAGCAGATCGAATTCACGCACTGATGGCGCAAGGCATGAGTAGCGGTGAAGCCATTATGAAAGTGGCAAATGAAATTCGTGAACGCGAAGCATCAAAAAAAGATGATTAATGTGAAAGCGGCCTATAATTGGCCGTTTTCTTTTTTGTTCCTAGCGTTAATCTATGAAGGTTAAAATCACTTAGATATTATCAGGTGATTAACTGCTCATAATTAACGTTTTAGGTATCGCTTTGAACAACCGTTTGTTGCTAGCTAAATCTTTCGCAAGAGCCCGCCATGAAGGACAAAGATATGGCGAATTCCCCTATTATGTTCATCTTGATGATGTTGAGCGACTGGCACAGCCCTTTGGCATAGATGCGATGATCGTTGCTCAACTGCATGATGTACTCGAAGACACAACAACCAGTGTTGATGAGCTGGTGCATGACTTCGGAGAATCCATTGCTTTATCGGTCAGTTACGTTACCGATCCATTGCAGGGCGATCGGAAAACCAAGAAAAAGCAGCTTCACCAGAGATTGATTCAGCTGGATGAAACTGAAGGTTCAGCCCGTTTGGCACTCATAGTAAAGGCCTGTGATAGGTTAGCTAACGTGAAAGCTTGTCGCCTTTTTCATCGAGGTAAATATGCGATGTATCAATCTGAACATGCCGACTTTCGTAAAGCGACATATCGATATGGGTTATGTGAAATGATTTGGTGGGAACTCGATATGTTAATCGAAGTGGGTGATAAGATTGGTCGTTATTGAGCAATAAGAGCGTAAGAAGATCGAATGAATAAACGCGCCATCAGGGCGCGTTTATTGTTTATAGCCATAACACTTATAGTGTCTACGATGACTTACTCGTCATCATAAATAGTGGGGATTGGCTGGCGTTTATGCTGAGTGACCGTGTAGATGTGTACCAATCTATTTGTTACGCGATCAGATACAGGTTTACCCTCTAAGAAATCGTCGATTTCATCATATGTCAGTTCCAAAGCATCCTCGTCCGCTTTCTGAGGATCAAGCTCTTCTAAGTCGGCGGTCGGTGTTTTAACAACAAGTATTTCAGGAGCGCCTAAGTGATCAGCGAGTTGACGAACTTGGCGTTTGCTCAAACCAAAGAGTGGGGCAAGATCGCAGGCACCATCGCCAAACTTTGTATAAAACCCAGTAATATTTTCTGCCGAATGGTCAGTACCTAATACCAGTCCACCGACCAATCCAGCGATCTCATATTGAGCAACCATACGAGCACGCGCTTTGACATTGCCTTTGACGAAATCAAGTTTAGCGCTATCTGTCGGCGTTAGTCCTGTGCCTTCTAATGCGCTTAAGGTAGCGGAATGGATGCCATCAACGCCGTCTTTGATGTTTACACTAACGGAATGTGATGGAGCGATAAAACTCAACGCGAGTTGTGCCTCATCTTCGTCTTTTTGAACACCATAAGGTAGGCGAACAGCGATGAATTGGTAATCTTCGGTGCCTGTTTCTTGGTTTAATTGATCTACTGCCAACTGTGCAAGACGCCCACAAGTCGAAGAATCAACACCACCACTAATCCCCAGCACCAATGAACGCGTTCTTGAATCAATAAGACGCTTCTTTATGAAGTTGATACGGCGTTGTGCTTCAAAAGCAGGGTCGATTGTTGGTAGTACTCGCATCTCTGCGCGGATCGCTTGTTCCATGTCGTGGGGTTCCTCGTAAACACGTTTCTTCTATTCTGCAATATCTTGTGAGCAAAATCATGAACATTCAGCGAGATAAAGCGCCATTGAATGAAAATTAGCCTCAGGATAGGGTATTTAGTCAGATTTATCCGGGGAGAGGCGGCAATAGTGTGAGTCTGTAGATAAATTGGTCATTTAAGTTGGCTGAGTAGAGAAAATGATTGAACCTTAAGGCACGATTAAGTATCAATACATAAACCCTTGTCTAAACAGAATAATACTGAGAAACATGGATAGACCTCAACGAATCGCCATTTTTGGCAGTGCGTTTAATCCGCCCAGCCTAGGGCATCTAAGCGTCCTGCAGCGCCTCTCTCATTTTGACCTTGTTCTTCTTGTCCCCAGTTTCTCGCACGCTTGGGGAAAGAAAATGGCTGATTTCACTAAACGTTGCCAATGGGTTGAAGGATTTATTGCCGATGTTGACTGTCGCAATCTTGTACTTTGTAAAGATGAAGAAAAACTTGGGCAAAGCGGTGCGGTGACTACATGGGCGCTGATGGAGCATATTCAGAACCAATATCCCACTTCAGAACTCACGTTTGTACTGGGGCCAGATAATTTTTTAAGCTTTAGTAAGTTTCACCGTTCTGAAGATATTGTGAGCCGTTGGAGCGTGCTTGCTTGCCCTGAAGTTGTTCCTGTCAGGAGTACCGATATTCGAAATAAGCTACAAAGTGGCTTAAGTATAGATAGTCTAACAACAACATCAGTTGCGGCAACGATTGAATATAAAGACTTTTTTGATTGATAGTTGTTTCGAGGTAGGCAATTGGCCTCGATTCAAAAAGTATGTAAAACGACAATAATAAATCGTCTCGATTTGGAGGTGCACCTTGTGTCTCCGTTATCATCAATTGATAGGGTAATGTGTTCCCATTGATTACAAAAATTAAAATAATAAGCGTCGTGCTAGGAAGTTTAGTGACAGTGTCACTATCTTATGCTGCCATAGATGAATCGCGTTTGAATTTACGAACGCCTTACACGATTCAAGATGGCGGGGCATATCAAATCAACTTTTCTCAATCCCATGAAGCCAGCGTTATTGAATGGTCCATTGAAGATACGGTATTACCTTCAATTTGGGATGGGTGGAAATACGGATTTGATGTTCCGCAGTATTTAACAACCACCAGTGGAAACTCGTACTACGGATTTGGTGTTTGGAAGCCAGACGAGTATCAAGGTTTTTCACTGGAAGAAAGCTCAACAGAGGATTGGATTCTTAACCATGGTTTAAACTTCAGTTTTAGTACGGATTCCAATATCAGTGATGCTCGGTATCGGTTAGACATGCGCTGGCATGAAGATACTAATACCGAGATTTTATTGCAGATGCAGGTACCTATTCAGTAGTAAATCTCAGTAGTTAACCGTCCAGCACAAGGTTCAATTCAATGGTTAGGGCAATTTGCCCTAACTCACACCTGCGACGTGCTCAAGCAACTGTCCCACCTCTGATTCTGACAAACCGACGTCGGCGGCAATCTTAGCAAAGGAGCGTCCTGATTTATGAAGGCGAACCCATTCACGAACACGAAGCTGAATCGCGATGTCGTCATCTGAAATTCCGAGCGCTCGTTTTAATTCATCACGCTGTGTGTCGTTCAATGCATGGCCATTATTCAATGCATCAAGTGAGCCCAGCAATTGGCGGAACACATTTGACTTGTTGTCTGTTGGTGTCACGATAGATAAGTAGTCTCGTGCACAACGAAGTAATCTGCCGTGAGGGCTATCCCACTGTTGTTGATCGCGCTTTTGATATTGGACTAACTGTTCAACAATGCCTTTCATTAAAGACGATGACTCAACAAAACCTGCTTGAGTAGGTAAAGAGGCAATAGAACGGACTGAGAAATTTAAGGTTGATACTTCCGAGCCTTTAAGAACGGTCATGGCATTGAGGCATTCCATTGGCAACCAAAAACCTTGGTTAGTGCAGAGAGGAAGCTCATGCTTTCCAAGTCGGATTAGCGCTGAACCTTTATGTACAAAAACGTAACTTGCAAAAGGCTGCTTTTTACGAGCACCAATGATCATGGTTTTTGCGTGGTAGTGATTAAACTCGATGGCTTGCTTCATTGTGTATTTCTCTTGAACTGACGCGCACATAGTCTTTTGTTTTGTTATCTAGATCAAGCAGTGCGAATCTTATCGGGCGATTAACGTACAATTTGATACGATTTGATGAATAGTAAGGGAGGTAAGACCTCCAACCTGTGCTGAATGACGACCTAAACAATGTTCGAAAACTCATATCAGCGTAGAATGTCGCGGTTTTTCAACGGAGAAAGTAGAGTCTCGTGCCTCAAACAAATGATCCATTCTTAGAAATTCGCCCTTATCGTGACGATGAAGTCCCTGGTGCTATTGAGCGCTTGGTTAATGATGAAGAATTTATTTCGGCGATCTTAAAGTATCGTTTCCCTAAACTATCTGGAGTCGTGGGCTGGTTGGTCAAACCGTTACTGAAACACTACCTCCGTTCTAAGTGGAATAAAGTCAAAACCGTACGTGATGTACAAATGAACGTTGCTAGCTACATGCAGTCGATGGTCAAAAATACATCTGAAGGGTTTACAATAAGTGGCTTGGAAAAATTAGATCCGAAACAGAGCTACTTGTTTGTATCAAACCATCGTGACATAGCTATGGATCCGGCGATGGTAAACTGGTGTTTGCACGTTAATGGCTTTGATACCCTAAGAATCGCGATTGGTGACAATCTCCTCAAAAAGCCTTGCGCAACAGAACTGATGAAGCTGAACAAGAGTTTTATCGTGAAACGTTCTGCGAAAGGTCCAAGAGAAATGATGAAAGCATTAGGCCAACTTTCTGCGTACATTAAACATTCAATTGATGAGAATCAGTCGGTGTGGATTGCACAAAAAGAAGGGCGAGCCAAAGATGGCAACGACAAAACAGATCCTGCTATTCTAAAAATGTTTCATGTAGAAGGCCGTCGTCAAAAAATCGCTTTTGCTGACTACATTGCTTCGTTGCGTATCGTTCCTATTACCATCTCTTATGAGAATGATCCCTGTGACGCGGCAAAAGCTAACGAGCTTTACCGTAAGCAAGAAGATGGTGGATATGAGAAGGGCGAATTCGAAGATATCGAGAGCATAGTGCAGGGTATCGTTGGCCAAAAACGACGTATTCACGTCGCCTTTGGGGATGTGATTGGCAACGATTTCGAAACGCCAGACGCATTAGCCGCTGAAATCGACCGTCAAATCTATCAAAATTATCATCTGTTCCCGTCTAATTATATTGCGGCAGGAAAAGATCATTCGTCGATCACTGATAGTGATCGTCAATTGTTTGATAGCAAAATATCGGCGCTACCGGACGGTGTCGCGAAAATCGTGAGATCCATGTATGCAATGCCAACAGACAAAAAAGCGGGCATATAACAGGAACGCAGTTTTTGCACGTTATTGCCGTATCTGTTCGGTGACACGTGAAGATAATGAGTAAATGAAAAATAAAAAGGAGTGACAGTGTCACTCCTTTTTTGATCTCTATCTACCAAATCACAGAATCATGCGGGTTAAAGAAAGCGTGATACTAAATGTTCGATAAATACTTAATAGCGATTGTCCTTACCTATATTGATATTTTCAGAGAGAAAATCAACGAAGTGCCTGACCTTCGGTGCCAAAAACTCTCTTCTTGGATAAACCACATATACGGGTAAATTCATGGTCGGCTTCCACGTTGGCATGAGTACTTTCAACTGACCACTCGCGATTTCATCCCCGAGCAAATACGTGGCGATATAGGCAATTCCAACCCCAGACTTTGCCGCTTCCAATACCGCAGGCGCATTATTGATTCGATAAGAACCACGGATCGTTACGGACTGTTCGCTGCCATCTCGTTGAAATGGCCATTGGTCATAGGTGCGTTGAACACTTTGATAAGTAATGCAGTTATGCTCTCGCAGATCGGCGGGGTGTGATGGCTCGCCATGTGCTTCGAGATAAGAAGGCGATGCGACGATGTGAAACTGACAATCCCCGAGCTTCCTTGCCACCATACCTTCCGGTGGGTGTTCATGAATCGCTAGCCAACAGTCAAATCCATCTTCAACCAAATTTGGGCGGTGATCAAAAAGATGCACCTCTAACTCAAGTGCAGGGTAAATCTCCTGAAACGAAGAGAGTAGACGAGTGATCTGCTGGTTGCCAAAAGACTGAGCAATGCCAACTTTTAGTCTCCCCGATATTTCGTTTCGATAGCCTGCGACCATGGCCTCTGCATCTTGCATGGTTTCTACAATTTGTCGTCCAAACGCGGCATATTGTTTGCCAGCTTCAGTCAAAGATACTGAACGCGTATTGCGCTGCACGAGTTGAACGCCGAGTCGCTCTTCAAGATACCGAATTTGCTTACTCACCTGAGATTTGGATATACCCAAAAACTCAGCTGCGCGAGTGAAGTGCTGTTCGTGCGCTACGGTAGCAAGGACAACCATTTGTTGAAGATGATCTAACATGCATATTTTCTTCATTGATGAGAAGAGGATAGCGTATCACAACTATGTGCTCATGGTTGAGTGACGTTGTCACAATTTGTTTTTCATCAATCGTATCGATAGCTTGCCTACAAAAAAAGAGTGAATGCTGCCGTTGTTAGTATTCAACAGTCAAAACCCCATAAAGCAGTGGGGCAGTTGTCTGCTCACACTGCTGCAAGCTGTCTGCTTGTGTACATCTCTACTCACCACACATCAAACGCCGTAAACAGGCTACGAGATCATCTCACTGGAAGAGACCCACTTAAAATCACCATGAGATCATGATTTGGAAGTAAATTACGTTTTCATTTCTTTGTTTTTTTATTGCGTCACCTCACTCTAACTAATTGACAATAAACGGATAGTTTTTGTTTGTTTTTCATGGGAAACAATAATCAAGCATGTTAGTGTGTGCTCACATACATTTGTAACAAAAGTACGGATCATCGTGATCTTAGTAACCAAAATACTGACGACAGAGAATGGTTCTCACGACATATCGATTTGGTTAATAGTTTTGATTGATACGAATTGTTTCTATCAATGGGGATAAGTTCGTTAGAATTAAGCAAAATAATTAGGGTGTAATTGCAATGCTTGATGTTTTCATTCGTTTTTTGGTTTTAGGTTGTATGAGCTTTGGCGGGCCTGTTGCGCATATTGGTTACTTTCAGCGAGAGTTTGTTGATAAGCGTAAATGGATTGAAGAAGAGAAGTTCACCATGGCATTGAGCTTGTGCCAATTTTTACCAGGGCCGGCGAGTAGCCAATTGGGTATGTTCATCGGTTACCATCGAGCAGGGTACTTGGGCGCGATTGCAGCGTTTGTCGGTTTTACTTTCCCTTCTTTTCTATTATTGACGCTTGCAGCGATATATAGCGCGAAACTTGGTGATGCCACTTGGTTGTCGATATTGATTTCGGCAGCCAAACTGCTTGCTGTTGTTGTGGTTGCCGATGCGATTTGGACAATGGCGAAGAAATTTATCACTAACGCATCAACGCTAGCGGTATGTGTGGGTTCATCTGGTTGGATTCTCTGGCAAGCAGGTTTACTTGCACAGTTATTGCCTATCGTTGTTGCTGGTGTGTTGGGTTGGATATTTATTCGCAAACCACATTCTCAAAGGACCAGTGTGAACAAAGACCAAAGCCTGACTCAGACTTTCGTTCTATTCGGTGTGTTCGTTGCCTTGTTGGTTTTGCCGTCTCTCACCAGCACACCTCTGATTAGTATGTTTAATCACTTCTACCAAGCAGGCAGCTTTGTATTTGGCGGGGGTCACGTGGTTCTACCATTGCTTCAGCCTCTGATTGGAGATGCGGTTTCTGGTGATGCTCTGGTTGAGGGTTATGCAGCTGCACAGCTAGTACCTGGCCCTATGTTTACCATTGCAAGTTATATTGGCGCGTCAATGGACGGTATTCATCCTGTTGTGGGAAGTCTCATCGCCACGTTAGCGATCTTCTTACCAGGCGCGTTGCTACTGTTTGCTGCATTGCCTGTATGGCAAAACGTCATGAACCATAATAAATTCGCAGGTTCAGTGGTGCTTATTAATGCTGCAGTAGTTGGTTTATTGGTGGCAGCGTTCTATCAGCCGGTATGGCTGTCTGCGGTACATGGTATTTCAGATATTATTGCTGTGGTCGTTGGATTTGCTGTTCTGCGTAAGTTCAACCTTTCTGTATTCTGGTTACTTGCAGGTATGTTGGCTTATGTTGTCCTAAATAACATGCTTTGAGCGTAAGGACGTCTTCGAAAAAACCTGCCATGTGCAGGTTTTTTTTGGTTTTTAACTATCGTGACCATAGTTGTTATGTTTGAAGGTATAAAGACGAGCTTTGGTTATCGGAGAGGGTAAATTGAGTATTGGAAATCAGTGTAGACCCGCGAGGAAACCAAGCGCCTGTTTCACTCTGATACAAAGCAAACAATCTAACTTAAGCGCACTATAACTATAAATGCTTGCCCCAAATTACTCTCAGTTAGAGAGTAAACATCCAACGTGTTTCTACAGACATTTAAGTATCACCCACTCAATGACGTGTGAATGAGTGATACCTATAGGAAGGTTTTATAGTGGGCTTTCTGGGCGTGTTTAGAATTGCCAGCGTTCAGTTTTACCCGCTTCAGATGAGTGTTGGGCGAGTTCTAGCGCGTAGATGACTTTGACGGCGTCATAGGTATCAACTGGCGGTGGTGTACCATTAAGAATAGCGCTGGCTAACATTGCAAAGAGTTCGGAATAGCAGCCATATTCTAATTCAATGTCCTTTTCGGTGACGTTGTCACCAATTTCTAGCTTGCCTTGGTGTTGCTGGCGGCCAAATTCTGAATAAGTGGCTGTGACACCGTCACGCAATTGCTGTTCTTGAACATCTAAGCCAGCGCAAGTGAACGTCGCTTTATCACCTTGCACGACAAACCTTGCTCCATTGCCAGAACGAAATGGGCTGGAACTTAAGATGATTTCCTTGTCTGGGTAATGGAATGTTATTCGGAAGTAATCGGTGGTTTGAGATTGGTCTCTCATTGATTTGCAGCAAGCTGTAATGGATATAGGTTCGCCAAACAAGAAGAGGGCTTGATCAACGAGGTGAGACCCTAAGTCATACAGAATTCCCGACCCTTCGCCGGGTTGTTCGCGCCAACGTTGTCTGACTTCTGGGCGAAACCGATCGAAATTTGATTCAAAGACTCGTACGTTGCCGAGTTTTCCTGATTCTATGAGTTCTTTTGCGGTAAGAAAATCGCCGTCCCATCGTCGGTTTTGATAAGGGCACAGTACTTTTCCGCGATGATTCGCAATGCGAAGGAGATCGAGTCCCTGACCACTATTCACCACGAACGGCTTTTCTAGCAGTACATGACAGTCAGCTTCTAGCGCTTGTTTGGCGAATTCATAGTGGGTGTGATTGGGGCTGGTTATCACAACGAGGTCAAGTTCAGCATCTCTAAGCATTTCTTCAATGTTTGAGTAGTAACTTGCGTTAGGCAGTTTCTCTTTCACTAACGTTTGGTTTGAAGATACCACCGCGACTGGCTCAAAATCAGGCAGCACAGAGAGAAATGGTAGGTGGAAAGTTTGTGCAGAAAAGCCAAAGCCAACAATACCCGTACGAATCATTATGTGATCCTTGTAGTTCGTAAATACGCATAGACAAGTAAAGTCTAACCGAAATCGTGCTGCAACTAAGCACCGCGAGCGCGAGATTGGTTTTTTATAGCGTAGTATTGTTAAGCCGCGAAGTCGTTGCAAAAATGCGCCTAGCATCAACTAAGAACTGTTTTATTGGGACGAACGCGTTGATTATTATGATGACGAATCCATGCAAACAATGACGCCCCTTAATTGGGGCGTCAGCTAAGCGTCGTGATAACAAAAGGCATTACGCCAAAATAACCGGGTAGTGATGTTGTGGATGCGGCATGACGTCCACTGGCCAACCGTATACAGATTCGATATTGTCGGCATTGAGCACCGAATCAGGCGTGCCATCAGCCTCAATGTTACCCTTGTTTAGCATGATGATGCGGTCACCGTACTGTGCAGCCAGATTAAGATCGTGGATTACGGCGATCACGGTTGATCCCTCTTTTGCCATGCGTTTAGCAAGCCGTAACGTTTTGTGCTGGTGGCCAATGTCTAACGCTGAAGTCGGTTCGTCCAACATGAGCACGGTGTTTCTTTCTGCCTTAGATATTTGAGTTAGCACGCGTGCGAGGTGAACACGCTGCTTCTCACCACCAGATAAACTCGGATATAAACGTTCTGAAAGGTGCAAAACATCGGTTTGTGTCATGTTGTAGGTGGCAATCTCTTGTATCTCATGGTTAGACGCACTTAACGCGAGACCACCTAGTTCCACAACCTCTCTCACGGTAAAACCAAACGTTAGGCTGCTCGATTGAGGAAGTATGCCAACAGATTGCGCCAACAATTCTGGTTTCCACTCATGTGCTCGTTTTCCATAGAAGGAAAGTTCCCCATCACATTTCCATTCGCGACTCAGCAATTTGAGAAGGCTACTTTTGCCTGTGCCGTTTGGTCCGAGAATGATCGTGAGTTCGCCAGGGTTAAAACTAAGATTCACTTTATCCAAGAGAACCTTGTTGCCCATTGTGAGTGATGCACCGCGGATATTGATACTCATTAGGCTAATCGTCCTCGTTGTTTCAGCAGTAAGGCTAGAAAGAATGGAGCGCCAATCGCCGCCGTGACGATGCCCACGGGAATTTCCAGCGGGGCAACGATGGTCCGCGCTATCATGTCTGACACGAGCAAGATAAGGCCACCCAACACAAGTGAAACTGGCAATAGCGAGCGGTGGTCAGGGCCAGTAAGCATGCGTGCAATATGGGGAACAACCAATCCAATAAAGCCAATCATCCCTGAAAGTGCAACGGTAACGCCAACCCCCGCCGCTGTGAGTAAGATCAATTGACGTTTGAGTGACTGAACATCAATGCCTAAGTGGCGAGCTTCCGCTTCACCTAGAAGCAGAGCATTGAGCTTTTTGGCATTTCTTTGGTAGAAAAATGCCAGCAAGAAAAGGGAGATGCAGGCGAATGAAATGGAGTCCCACGAAGCACCAGCCAAAGAGCCCATTGTCCACAATGAAAGATCACGTAATGCTTGATCGTCTGCAAAGTAGTTAAGCAGACCCATGCCAGCGCCAGCAATTGCACCAAGGGCAACCCCGGCTAAAAGCATAATTGTGACTGACGTGCCATTACTGTTTGTACCCATATAGTAAATGGCAAAGGTCGCAAGGGCACCGCCAAGAAACGCGAAAAGGGGAACGGTTCCGAGGGTAAGGAGAGCCGTGTGACCAATCATCCCGCCAAACAACACAATCGCAATAGCCGCACCTAATGACGCACCGGCGGATACGCCGATAATGCCAGGGTCAGCAAGCGGGTTTCTGAATAGCCCCTGCATGACAGCACCACAAATGGCAAGAATGCCACCGACTGCGATAGCCAGCAACGTTCTAGGCAACCTGACTTGTTGGATAATGACGCCGACGTAATCGGGAAGGTCACTTTGTATTAATGCATTTGGGATCAAGGCTTTTAAGCTGTCTGAGAAACTGATATCCATCGGGCCTAAGGTGATGGAACTCACCATTGCAACGTAAAGCAGTGTAGATGCGATGAGTAGCATCCATTTCATTGGTACACGACGTGTGTTTAGCTCGTTCATTTTTTCTAGTTACTTCGCTGCGGGTTCGATATCGTTGTTAAAACGGGTATTGATAGAGGTCGCAAGATCTAAGCTCGCCAACCCGAAACCACCAAGGATTGCGTGACCTTGAATCGGAATCACTTTGTTATTTTGGAAAGCGGGGGTTGCTGCCAACAAAGGTTGTTGCTTTAACATGCCTTCTAAACCGCCAATTTGGCTCAACGTGCGATCTGATACCAGAATATAGTCGGGCTGCATTGTGACGATTGCTTCTGCTGACAGTTGTTTGTAACTCGTGCTTTCTTTGGCAGCAGGGTTAACGCCACCGGCTAATTCGATGACGGTGTTTACAGTCGTTTCATCGCCAGCGACTGTCATTGGACGACCATCAGAAAGCATCATGAAAAGCACTGAAGGGGCGGTGTCTGGCTGTTGTGATTCTAGTGTTTTGATTTGCTGACTCACGTTGGCTTTGATGGTTTCACCTTGATCCAACGTGTTGGTTAGCTCAGCAATGGTATCAACGCGCTCGTTGAAGGCTTCGACCGAATTGCCGGTTGGCAGAGTTTCAACGTTAACACCCGCTTGTTTAAGCAGTTGCAATGTCGTGTCTGGACCCATATCAGGAGAGCCAAGCAGATGGGTAGGGCTTAATGCCAACAAACCTTCTGCAGCAAGCTGTCTGTGGTATCCCAACACGGGAATCTCTCTGTCATTGAGGTAATGGCGACTGGTCAGATCGATAGCGATAACTTGTTTATCCGCACCTAGGGCAAAAAGGAGTTCGGTGACGGTTGAGCCCGCACTGATAATGCGAGTTTCATCAGCAATCGCGAAAGGACTCAGTAGTAACGACAAGGTAAGAGAGAGCGCTTTTAATGATTTAGTCGTGTTCATTCTTCTTCCATCACAATGTTAGTAGCAGTAATTTGGTTTTGTTGCATGAAGGCGAGGACTTTTAACATGTCTTCCACTGCTGCGGATTTGTCAGCAGCAATGACAACCGTCTTGTTAGGGTTGGCTTCAATGGTTTCTAAAAGGGTTTGCGTAAAAGAAGGCCAATTGTCGATTGGCTGTCCTTGAATCGCCCATGCAGGGGAATCTGCAAGGATGTTGATGGCAATCATCTGCTGTTCTGGTGACGCCAGTACCCCTGAGTCTTGTGTTTGGGGAATCGCGATTTCCATGCTTTTGAATTCGACATTTGCCGTGAGCAGAAGAAACACCATCACAATAAAAATGATATCCAGCAGCGGGGTAAGATCAGGCGTAAATGTACTGATTTCGCTGTCTGAACGAGAACGGATCATGCCGCACCGTCCTGGACGTTTGGACATGAAACAACTGGATTTGCACAAGGTGCGCATTGGGTTGTTTTCGCTCTGCACATTTCACTTTCGTCGAAAGACACGCCAGCAAGGTGCAAGTTGAAGTGATTCAACACGTACTCGATCTTTGTGAGTGTGCGATCCGCCCAAAGCGTGAAGACTTGAGACGAAGCAATAGCGGGTAGAGCAATCAACAAACCAGCGGCGGTGGTAGACATCGCTAGTCCCAATCCATCGGCTAACTCAGCGGGAGAGATCCCACCTTGTGTGGCAGACAAACCTTTGAACATCTCAATCAAACCTAGAACTGTACCCAATAAACCGATAAGTGGGCTAAGAACACCAATGATGTTGAGTAACTTAAGTCCCGATGTGAATTGGCGACGTTTCTTTTGCAGCCAGATGCTTACTGCTTCTTCACGAAGTGTTTTTGTAAACTGACGATGGCTGATCAACATACAAAGCCCTTGAGATAAGGTGCTTTTTTCATGTTGATGAATCTCCACGTAGTGGTCGAGTTCTTCATCGTTAGTCAGCGATAAGGTATAGATCTGCTTCTGAAGGCTTTTGCTGTGAGTTTTCGTATTTAAAGCCATGAACAACAGGCGCTCAACGATCAACATAAGCGTGAGCGCTGAAAGCAGCGTTAAAGGCCAAGTCATGATGCCAAGTTGAGCGTGAATGGATGAGAAAAATTGTAGATCCAACATAATTAATCCAGATTAAAACGAACAGGAATTCTGACGCGGTGCGCGAGAGCCACACCATCTTGTTTGTAGCCGTTAAAGCGCCACTTTTTGACAGCGTCTAAGGCGGCGGTATCAAGTTCCTTGAAGCCGGAACTCTTCAAAATATTTTGATCAGTTTGATTGCCATCTTTATCTAACCAAACTTCAATTAAAACATTGCCTTCCATACCTCTGCGTTTAGCGATACGTGGATACTTAGGCTGGCTTGGACGCACTTTAAAAGCAGGGCGTTCAACGAGTACTGGCGCACTGTCTTTGGCTTGATTCATTTGCGCATCCGCCACGTTATCTTGTGGATCGCTGTCTACGTTTTCTTCAGGCTTTAGGGGGGGTGGCAGTATTTTGTCTACCTGCTTTTTCTTAACCGGTTCTATTTCAGTTTTCTTCTTTTTTTCAACGGGTTTTGGCTTTGGCTCTTCAACCTTCTTAGGCTTTTCTTTTTTAGGCTGAGGCTGCTCAACCTTCTTAGGTTTTGGTAATGGTTTTTCGGCCTTGGCTTCTACGATGGGTTTCTTTTCGGGAGGCAAGGGCTTAGGAGTCGGTTCGACCAAAGGTGGCGTCTCCTGAATCTCAGGAGCGAGCGGTTCTTTAACTTCGACTATCTCTTCCGGCAGGGCCTTTGGCTGAGGCGTCGCCGCGGCCACAAGCTGAATAGCTACACGATGACCGGTTTGGACATCACTCATCGAAAATTCGGGTGTGGGTGGCTGTTGTGCATACAAAGCCAAACTGTGTAATGCAACTGAAACGACACCACAAACAACGTACCGTCGAGCGTTCACACTTTTCTCCTACAACGTGAAAACGGCTGAAACTGAGTGCATTATGCATGAAATAAAAATGAGATCAATTATCAGTTGCATTATCGTTTGATATGCATAAGATAGAAAACGAATTGAAAACAGGCCGTTGTGTGGCGCTGTTGTCTGTAGAAGGTCGTTTCAGGCGATGAAGTTTGATTTACACAATGTAGAACTCGTGGGACAGCAAACGCCTGACCCATTACGTTTTGCATTTCAGCGAAAAAAAGGCCCACATGCTGGTGGCATGATGCACGCCGTTAAAGGGGAGGAAATTCAGACCTCTCTTGAAAACGCACACTCATTAAAACCACAGAGTGCGCTCGCACCACGTTGTCTGTACATCCATATTCCTTTTTGTCGCGTTCGTTGCACTTACTGCAATTTTTTCCAATACGCGTCAAGCAAGTCTTTGATTGAAAGCTACGTTGAAGCACTCCGTGAAGAGATCCGCTGGAAGGCATCTCAAATTTGGACGCAAGCCGCACCATTCCAAGCGGTGTATATCGGCGGCGGAACGCCAACGGATTTGTCGGCAGAGCAAATTCGTACCATCGTGTCTGACATTCGCAGCCAATTTCCGCTCACACCAGATTGCGAAATCACGCTAGAAGGGCGTATTAACCGATTTGGCCCTGAGAAGTTTGAAGCTGCGTTAGAGGGCGGTGTTAATCGTTTCTCATTTGGTGTTCAAAGCTTTAACACTGCAGTGCGTAAGAGTGCAAAACGTTTCGATGAGCGTGAAGAAGTGCTCAAAACCATCCAGAACTTGGTTTCCTATAATGCAGCACCGATCGTTCTTGATCTGCTTTACGGATTGCCTCATCAGACACTTGATATATGGCAGCAAGATCTTGAGGACTACCTAGAGTCAGGCGCACATGGTGTGGACTTGTATCAGCTTATTGAGATGCAAGGCTTACCAATGGCGAAGATGGTTGAGCAGGGCAAACTGCCACATCCCGCTGACACGCAGATGAAAGCGACCATGTTTGAAATGGGCGTGAAATTCATGGCTAAACATCATCAAAAGCGTCTGAGTGTCAATCACTGGGCGTCTGATAATCGTGAACGCAGCATCTATAACTCGCTGGCAAAGACCACTGCAGAAATCATGCCTTTAGGTGCGGGAGCGGGCGGTAATGTTAATGGCTGTCAGATGATGCAAACCCGAGATATGGACACTTATATCTCTGCGATTACAGATAGGCGTTACCCTGTCACTATGATGACAATGGCGCCT
Source organism: Enterovibrio makurazakiensis (assembly GCF_050336585.1). Taxonomy (NCBI): domain Bacteria; kingdom Pseudomonadati; phylum Pseudomonadota; class Gammaproteobacteria; order Vibrionales; family Vibrionaceae; genus Enterovibrio; species Enterovibrio makurazakiensis. Next base: position 131,060 of record NZ_JAKJSE010000010.1, on the reverse strand, counting down.
GCTAATCGTGCTGTTTCTGCGGAAGTAAAATGTGGCTTCGATGCGGGCGTGCTAGCGCAGCATAAGCTGGATCGTGTGGCTGGTGCAGGGACCTTTGCAGCCCTTACGCCTTTGTTTGAAACCTGGGAGCGCAACGGCCTAGTCTATCTTGAAAGAAGCGGAAGCGATATTGAAGGTCGTGGTTATTTGACATTGACTGTCGCGGGGCAATTCTGGGGGGTGACATTGGCTCAAAACCTTATTGAAGTGCTTCAAGGAACATCCGGTCAAACACCACCTAAGACTCAGGGCGGTATGTCGTCAGCAATGCCCTCTGGCATGGTGCCAGGCAAGAAAATGCCCGTATCTATGGCATCGTGATATGGCATCTTGATATGGCATCGTAATTTGCATTATCGCGCATGATGTTAAGTACAAGATGTACTGAACAAAGAATTGAATAGTAAAGCGGCCTCTGCCGCTTCATAGGAGTAGTACCACAATGCAACAAGCGATTATCGTCACGTCAGAGACCAAGCAACGCGTCGCTGACTACCTTTCTCAAGATGTTCACACGCCAGTGTCCAATATGGTGGAAAGTTTGAACCTGACGGAAGGCGAAATCACTCTGGCATTGCCAGAAGAGATGATTGCACGCGCAGAAGGTTCATTGGCTCAAAGCATTTTGGAAGTGATGCCTAGCTGGGGAAAAGTGACGACCATCGTTCACTCTGGCGGTTCGGTGTTTGAGTTCAAAGCCGCGTTTCCTAAAGGAAAGTTCGCCCACGGTTACTACAACCTAATGGGGCGCGAAGGTCAGTTACACGGTCACCTTCGCCTTGAGCTAGTGTCTGACATCGTATTCGTGAGCAAACCATTCCGCGGCACAGAAAGTCACTACATCGGTTTCTTCGACTGCACTGGTCACTGTGTATTTAAGATTTACTTGGGTCGAGACAAAAAGCGTCAACTATTCCCTGAGCAAATCGAACTGTTTAATGCCATGAAACAGGAGTTGGCAAAATGATTGATAAGGCAGAGCGTCTACAAAATCGCCTTGGTCCGGAAATTCAAGAATTTCGTGATGCGCGTAAAACCCTTCAGCTAGGTACCGTTGATAAAGACGGCAAGCCGCACACAAGTTATGCGCCATTCGCATTTTCTGAGCAGGGTTACTACATCCTTGTCAGTGATTTAGCGACTCACGGTCAAAACCTGAAAGTGAGTAAAGCGGTTTCCATCATGATGATTGAAGACGAGAGCGAAGCGCGTTCTATTTTTGCTCGCCGTCGTTTGTCGTTTGATACCAATGCGGAGCTGATTGAGCGTGAATCTGCGGTTTGGCAGCAGGGCATCGAGGTGATGCAAGCGAGACTAGGCGAGATGATCGACAATCTAAGTCAATTGGGTGATTTCCGCTTATACCGCCTTAACCCAGTTATCGGCCGTTACGTGAAAGGCTTCGGACAAGCATTTGATGTGACAGGCGAAGATATGCTTTCTGTCGTGCACCTAAACGAAGGCCATGTTCAGAAAATGAAAGAGAAAATGTAATTTTCTCGATAAAGGCTCTGTGTCTGCAGAGCCTTCAAACACCAGCGTAACCCATAAAAATAATAATTCTATCGTGCTGAATTCAGCGTGAGCGGCCTTTTATTGCCTAAAAAAGAGTGAAGATCATGACAATCAAGAAGAACAAGCTGGCGCTTCTCGTGGGACTACTATGCGCCGGAAGTGCAGCCGCACAGGATGTGTACACTTTTGATGAAGTCGTTGTATCCGCAACACGTAGCGAACAGAGCATCAGTGATGTTGCTGTTTCAGTAGATGTTGTTGATAGCAAAAAAATTGAAGAAAACCTCGCCCAAGATTTGGAGCAGGCCGTTGCTAACGAACCCGGCGTCTCAATGCCAGGCACAGGGCGTTTCGGTAATTCAGGATTCAATATCCGTGGTTTGAGTGAAAATTACGTAAAAACCATGGTTGATGGCGTTGAACAACCAGTGTCGTTCGACCCAGGCGCAGATGTTATGCGCAAATACAATAACAACGTTGAAACGGATACGTTGCAGCGTATCGAAATCAACAAAGGGCCGTCATCAAGCCTTTATGGTAGTGATGCGTTAGCGGGCGCAGTGATTATTCGCACCAAGAACCCCGAAGACCTATTGGTACCAGAAGGTGATGATACCTATGCCAGTGTTAAAACAGGTTACTACAGTGCTGACGAGAGCTATAAGGCGACGGCAACCATTGCGAACCGCACAGGCGACCTTGATACGCTATTGATCTTTACGCATCGTGATGGTCATGAAACCAAGACACACAGCAGCGGTTCAGATATTGAAGGCCGTGAGCGTGGCCAAGCAGACCCGTTTGACATCAATTCTGATAACCTTCTATTGAAAGCTTTTTATCAGATCAATGATGATCATCGCGTCGGTTTGACTGGCGAAATTTTCAATCGTGAGGCCGATGGCCTGATCAGTTCGAACGAAGGCTATGAAATCATGCCGGGTTTTGTATATACGCGTAACAGCGCGAACGATGAAGATAAGCGTAGACGTGTGACGTTTGAGCATGATTGGCAAGCAAACACCACGGCTTTCGACAGATTGAAGTGGCAAGTTACCGCACTGGAAAGTGAAAGCCTACACAACACTTTTGATGAAACACCCGAGCCGCCAACATCGTTTGGTCACGGTTACCGCCAGCGAGTGCGCAATGGCGAAGACAAGAGCACACAATTTGATGCGCAGTTCGATAAAGCATTCGACTTAGCAACGAGCTACCACGAGATCAGCTACGGCGTTAACTATATTACTAATGAGTTTAACCTCGACTATCGTGATATGTATTTAGAAGGCTCGAAAGCGGGTACACAAGCCGACAAGGCGGGTGATGTACCGAATGCTGAATCCGTTAAGTGGGGTATTTTTGTTCAAGACCAAGCGTTTCTGCTTGAAGAGCGTTTAGTACTGAATGCAGGCCTTCGTTATGACAGTTTTTCTGCAGAGCCGAAAGGCACTACCGAATATGCCAACTCAGAAAGTGACGCTGTCACTGCTAAGTTGGGGGCGGTATATCATTGGACAGAACGTCTAAGCAGCTATGCGAATGTGAGCCAAGGCTTCAAATCACCGACGTTACAAGATCTGTACTACTTCTATGAAACCGATGCGGCCTATGGTGCGGTTTATGAAGCAAACCCAGACTTGAAGCCAGAAGAGAGTGTTGGCTATGAAACGGGTCTGCGTATAACTCAAGATTTCGGCCGATTTGATTTCGCGGTGTACTACAACGATTACAAGAACTTCATCGAAAGCACTAAACTGGCTGATAACAACGGTGAAGGTAAAGAACTGTGGTCTAAGCAAAACATCAGCAAAGCCGAAATTTACGGTGCTGAGTTCAAAGCGCAATTGGCGTTGGATGTCCTCTTGAACGCGCCAACTGGCATGTATTCCGACTTCAGTGTTGCGTACACCAAGGGTAAGGACAAAGAAAACGGTGAAGCGCTGGATACTGTCTCTCCGTTATCTGCATACTTTGCGCTGGGTTATGCCAATGTAGAAGGCACGTATGGCGGTAAAGTCGCGGTGAAGGCCGTTGCTGGTAAGTCTGATTCCGATTGGAGCAACGCGAACATTGATACCGATAATGTGTCAGCACCGGGTTACGCTGTCACAGATATCACGGCTTATTACCGTCCAGTCTCTGATTTGACCGTTAGAGCAGGTCTTTTCAATGCCTTTGACAAAAAGTATTGGGAATACACGGATTTGATTGGCGCAGAGTCTGATACAGAAGGACTTGATCGTCGAACTCAATCTGGACGTAATTGGGGTATAGAAGCCGAATACGTTTTCTAACGAAACACGTAGAGTAATACGATAAAACACCCCGGCATTGCTGGGGTGTTTTCGGTTACACTTACACATAAATCACAAAACAATAACGAAAATGAAAAGTTTGGAGACACAGTGAGTAATGCAGTTTTAACAACGCTTTCAACGCGGTGGTTAATCGATCAGGCAAAGAAGCATAAAAAGCAGCTGATATTTGCCAATTTTATTGCGGTGTGTGCCACATTGATCAGTGTGCCAATCCCGCTATTTATGCCTCTAATGGTCGATGAAGTACTGCTGAACAAGCCAGCTCATGGTGTTGAATTCTTCAACCACTTGTTGCCTGAGTCGCTACAGCAACCGGCGAGCTATATCGTGATGGTATTGTTGTTCGTTGTTGTCATGCGTATTGCAAGCCAAGCGCTAAACATCTGGCAGAGCCGTCAATTTACCTTGGTGTCTAAATCAATTACCTGCTTTATCCGTCAGCAGTTGCTGGATAAGCTCGGCCGCGTCAGCATGAAAGAGTTTGAAGAGCGCGGCAGTGGCGGTGTGAGCTCTCATCTTGTCACAGACATAGAGACGATCGATTCGTTTATCGGGAACAGTTTGAGCCGATTTGTGGTTGGCGTGCTTACCGTGTTCGGCACGGCTGTGATTCTTTTGTGGCTCGATTGGGCACTTGGCCTGTTCATTCTTTTGGTTAACCCGCTAGTTATTTTCCTGTCACGAAAAATGGGACAGCGCGTTAAACACCTAAAAAAAGCAGAGAACCAATCATTTGAACGTTTTCAGCAGCGTTTGGTAGAAACGTTAGATGGTATTTATCAACTGCGTGCCGCTAACCGTGAACGCGCTTATCTTGATGTTCTGAAGGGTGACGCCGAATCTATTCGTCATGATGCCGATAAATACGCTTGGCAATCGGAAGCGGCAAGCCGTGTGTCGTTCTTAATGTTCTTGATTGGCTTTGAGCTATTCCGCGCCGCTGCAATGCTTATGGTGCTATTTAGCGACTTAACGATTGGTCAAATTTTTGCGGTATTCGGTTACCTCTGGTTCATGCTTGGCCCAATTCAAGAGCTATTGGGCATTCAGTACGCATGGTTTAGTGCATCCGCTGCGATGAAGCGACTCAACGGTTTACTCGCCTTAGATGAAGAACCGAAAAGTGTATCTAAGCAAGATCCTTTGCTTGAACTTGATACCTTTGGTGTCGAATGTCGCGATCTCACGTTTGGCTACAACAGCGAAAAAACCGTATTGAACGGACTTTCTCTGACGATACCTGCAGGTAAGCGTGTGGCGCTAGTTGGTGCTTCTGGCGGCGGCAAGTCGACCTTGATTCAACTTCTTTTGGGTCTTTACCGTAAAAACGATGGTGACATCATCGTTAATGGGCAAAGTGTTGAAGACATCGGCTATGAGACACTTCGTCAGCATACCGCTGTGGTGTTGCAGCAACCCGTCATTTTCAATGATACCTTGCGTGAAAATTTGACGTTAGGGCGTACCGATTTTTCCGATGAACAACTCTGGAAGTCGTTGGAAATCGCTCAGCTGAGTGACGTGGTTGAACGCTTAGATGATGGACTGTCATCTCAACTTGGTCGCCAGGGTCTTAAGTTGTCGGGAGGACAACGTCAGCGCCTCGCGATTGCACGCATGATTTTGACTAATCCTAAGCTTGTCATATTGGATGAGGCGACGTCTGCATTGGATACCGCGACAGAAGCAGCATTGCATGATGCCTTGAACAACTTCTTACAAGGACGAACAACTCTCATTGTTGCTCACCGTTTGTCGGCAGTGAAGCAAGCGGACCTCATCTACGTACTTGAAGATGGCAAGGTGGCTCAATGTGGTAATCACCAAGACCTTGTTAATGAAGATGGTGTGTATCAAACCTTATATGGCAACTTACAAGTGGGTTGAGTTGCATCTGTATATACAATTAATAGCCCCGCGAAAGCGGGGTTTTTTATTTACTGTACAAAGAAATCATCACATTCGTAGCAAGAAAACGAAACAATGATTCTGATTCATTTGCGCATCTGCTGCCAAGGCGATTCCGTGTGGTTCTTAAATCTAAAGTGGAAAGAGCGTGAGGTATGTTCCACGCTTAGAGGAGAGAGTTCAAAACGATCCCTTCATTACACGCAGTGAGAATCAATGAAAGTTATCTTGAAGTCAGATGTGACCTGCCCAAATTGCGGTCACGTGAAAACAGAGCTTATGCCCATAGGTGAATCACAACAGCACTATGAATGCGAGAACTGTCATGAAGTATTGTTGGTGGCAGAGGGGGGCTGTTGCGTATTTTGCTCATATGGAAGTGTGAGCTGTCCGCCCGTTCAGGTAAATGGTACCTGCACGGACAAATTACATTGATTGGTGAGCGCTAGATTCTTTACCTGCATCCTCTACAACCGTCTTTGTATTTATGGTTTAAATGCACCGAGTTTCATCTGCTTAACTTACGTATACCGTGCTAATCTTTCTCACTCTGGCATTCGTCATTGTGTATCATCAAGCGACACTTATCTCCCTAATCGGACAAACGTACGTTTGAATTATAATCACAAAAACCTTGGGTAATAGGCTCTGCGAGGCTTATCGCTCATAAGCTTTTGTTTGAATTCTTGAATAAGTGCAGGTACACACAACCATCTGATAGCAATAAGTATTCATCTCACTTGTAGACATTGCACTGACAAATTAAGTCGACCTATAAGGGAAACTTATGGATGGAAAAGTTTGTGTGATGCAGTCAGTACGACAATTTCGTCATTGTCTTAAAAATGATTCAGAAATAGACCCCAGTATGAAATTACACTCACGGCGAGAAAGGAGTTTATACCCAAGGAGAAAGTCATGAGTGTACACACATGGTATTGCCGTAGTTGCGAAGCTGAAACTGGCCACGAGGTGCGTGAAAAAGCACACCACGATCCAGCTATTCGTGCTTTAACGGCACCACCGCAAGATGAGCGTTTTGCAGAAGCATCAGAATGTACTTGTACTGTATGTGGTCAAGTGGAGTGGGTAGATGCGTCTGATATATTGAAGTTAGGTGTCCATGACTTTGGTGATTAAGGATGTACAAAAAAAGAGTGATAGATAGCTCTTTTTTATACCTCTTAACGCACTATAACTTATTATTTGTGTGCCACTAAATATACCTACAATGATAAATCTAACACATGCAAATCATTTGGTTCTGCAATCAAAGAAGTGTCTTTAGAGACAGATATGCTGGTGGCGATTGTGCTCATCAATTATCTCGATAAGGTGCTTTTTCTATGTAACAACATAGTGACTTCAGTTCATCTAAGGTTAAACGACTCAGGATTTTACTCAAAAGCACTAGAGCCAAATGGCGTGACGTAATACCATTGCGGAAAACAAAATAAAGATCAAAGGAAGAGATTTACCATGCCATTAATTGCTTGCCCTGTATGTGAAAAACAAGTTTCCAAGCGTGCGCTTTCATGCCCAGGATGCGGAGAACCGGATCCTGCGCGTTATCACTCTCGTAACACATGGCTAGGCCGCTTATTTTGGTTAGCGGTGTGGGTAGGAATTGGTGCGTTGGTTTGGATTAAGGTCGTACCTTTAGTCATGGACCTGTTCAAGCAATAGTCACTTATTGGGTGGGCAGGGCGACGCTCTGTCCACCTCAAAATCACAAGTATATTGCGTTATGGGTATCAGTGTTTCCTTCGTTCTTGTTGAAGGTGCTCCAATTAGAGAGTCGAAGGTGGGATAGCAATACGCCTGGTGAGCTTTCCCCAATCGCGATATTAAAAAACAACGAGGCCGTCTCTTCGTCTCCTCCAAAGCACTGCTGAATGGCTGAAACAACAGTGTTCCTATCTGTACCTTCCGCTACTTGCTGTCTTACCCAACTGTATTCCAATGAACATTCGTTGATGATTGTTTTTCTGCCAAGCGTAAATGGTGTCATGATGCCTCCTATGCCAAGCATCTTGAGATTGTTTAGGTGAAGACCTAATTTTCACTTATGTTTCAGAAATATGACTCGTTCAATTACGCCATTAAATAGCAAACACAACACTCTGTACCTGACAAACGTCGCAAATGTAAGCAATCATCATCCTGTTTGTTTGGCGTTTTGATATCCGTATCAATGTATGTCACGCAATAACTGCACAGGATGCAGCCACGTTCCAAACGGGATCAAAAAAGTGCTGAGTAAAACGCAATTTTTCGCATTAGATCGATATCATCTCGCATAATGGTGGTACTTTTCGAATGTTTATAACTGTGCTGATATGACTATGAAATGGATTCTGACGAACTGGGTTCAGAAAAAGAAATACGAAAAGTTCTTTGACCGCGTAGAAGCTGATTTTTTTGGCAACGACAAGTACCAAGCCTACCTAGAAGAAAAGATACTAGGGACTTTACGCGACAGTGGTGATATCAAACCTAAACGGGCGGCAAAGATCATACTATCTTGTATTCGCCAAGCGTTGCTCGACAAGTATCTGACTGAGAACAGATATATCCGCTTCTTGATCGATAATAAAGCCGAATTCTTTGTTCAAAATGCCGACAGCACGGATGTAGTTGAAGGGTACGAGCAGATCATCAATAACTTCATCCATAACAAACAGCAAGAATGCTCAGATTACATACTGTCACATCTTCCCAAGTACTATCGAAAGTTTGCCGATCATATCGATGTCAACACCGACTATCCAGTGACGAAACAAGGAGAAAAGGACATGCTGGACGACATCATCATGCTGCTTAGTCACCACGAGCGCCTCAATTAGACCCCCGCCAATACTGTGTTAAAACACGCCAGTGTATATCATCAAACATACCCAAAGACGAACATCACACTATCTGCATCTAAAGTGACTTGTTAAACACGTTGTCAGTCCTACCAATGTTTTAGCAAACGAACGTAGCCTTATGTCTTTTTACTTTCATTATGGCGCAGTGTGTCCTAGTAAAACGCGACCACAAGCAAATGAGCGGGAGATCGACAGAATGACTTGTCGTCTTCCTAATAATGACTAAAATAACTGTATGTATAACCAGTAGTAACCATTATGCCTGCAATTCGATACCAACTTAATCGTCAATACGTTGTACTCGAGAGTAACAACCTGCCTACTGATCCCATGTTAATCCCAGCTTTTCTCAAAGACGGCAGCCTGATTTACTATCCATTCGGTGGATTTGTGACTCGCCAAACACTGAATCATGAGCAAACCGTTCATCTAACTGACATCAACGGCTTTTTATCAGGCACCAATATCACATCGTCTTGGCGAGATGTAAGCAAGGAAACTTTGCTAGGCGCATTCATAAAAGGGGCTTACTTTGTTGTACTTAATCATGGACAGCCGATCATCACATCTAAACGCCCTCATTAACCTCCATAAGAATGCATCCAACGTTTTTGTGCTGCTAAAATCCATGTCATGATGAGGGTTTGGAGAGGCCAAAAACAAAGACCTTAAAGCAATGGCGCTTCTGAATTTTAGAGTGTGGTGCAATGACTTCGTCTTCGAGAAACGGTAGACCTATCGACACTAACCATTCATTCGACTATCTTTATATGCCTAATTTAATGGTCAAAGACTTCGGCATTAAACTAAAGATGAAATGGCTAAAATGGCCAAATACCTGATTGATGTTCAACCATCAATGCATGTTCTATATACGACCACCAAAGGAAATGTTGCCTTCATCCGGTTTCTAAGCCTTAACCTTTTCATCAAAACTGTTTAAATATACAGTTCGCAATAGAGTACTTGAGGGAAACAGCAGTCATGCGAGATTCATTACGCAAAAAAGTCATCGACGTGTGCAACAAGAAAATCAACGCAAAAGGTGAGGGCGTCGGTGTGTCGTTCTATGCTTTCTTTGCGAATAAGAATGATGACCCTGAACTCTTAATGGAAGCTGCAACTTGGTGGATTCAAACCCATAGACTCGATCATTTTGTCAAAGCCAAACACATTATTGACCTTGTACAGAACGAGGCTTAACGCATTTTGAACAACAGGAAGGCAAATTAATGTCTGTAATTAGCCACATCACATTGGGAACCAATGATTATGAAAGGGCATCGGCGTTCTATGACGCGGTTTTACAGCCCCTGGGGTTAACACGCGTTCCAAAGCCGCCAGGAAAACCACCTCTTTATGCTAAAGATGATCAAATGCCGTTTCTCTATATCTATAAACCCATAGATGGAAGACCTGCCACTTGGGGAAACGGTACACACGTGGCGTTTAAAGCTGAAACACGAGAAGCCGTTGATGAGTTTTACGTGGAAGCACTAGCGAATGGCGGCGCCGATGAAGGTGCACCTGGTCTGCGCGAGCATTTTGGGCCTAACTACTACGCAGCTTACGTCAGAGACCCTGATGGCAATAAGCTACAAGCCGTTTGTTATGGTGAATCAGACAGCTAGCTGCCGCCACGATATCTAAAGCTTATGGCATAGAAGCTAATAAAAGCAGAACAATCAAATAGGGCGCTAATACAATTTCGCGCCCTATATCTATCTATACCTATTGTTAGTTGGAGATAACAGAGAGGAGCTCTTTGTTCACGACGAGATTTCGTACACCATGAGCGTGATCTTCATCAAACGCATTCCCTTCACACCATTCAGCAACAGACGTTGCATTCACTTTGGCAACCTTAGGTCTTACGCTCCAAGTCACTTGGAATGGCGACCCTTCTTCATTGTAACTTGGGCCCGTTGTTGAACCCGCATACTGAATAGGCTTACCCGTATCTTTCGGAATGTTGATAGCCTGATGTACGCCGTCTTTCTTCTCGTGTTCGTTTAGATCTTCAAAATCCAACGCTGCGCTATCATTTACCACCACGTAAACTTGAGTTTCTACGCGAAGCTGTGGGTTTTTATTCGCATCGTTAAAGCATGAGCCCAAGGTTGCACCTGGTTCTACTTGTGCGGTGGTATGAACATAGTGCACTTCAATGGTGTCACCCGGTTGCACGTCGCCGTGTTTGCTTGGGCAGATTTCACCTTTTACTGGTGCCAATTCAGCCGCACTCAACTTACCTGCATATTGGAAGCCACTCTGATAACCGTGGCCATCGCCGTTACCCGCATACTTGGTAAATTCGCCACCTTTATGTTCGGCATTTTTGTGGAAATGGATATTGCATAGATTCATCTGTGTATATGCCGGCGCAGCATTAAACGATAACGTGTTGCTACCTGCAGTTGAATCAATGTCACGTGGAGATTGAGGACCAAAGCCTTCGCCTTCAGTATTCTCTGCCAGCTCTTGACGCTGTTCCGCAATCACCTTGTCAGATACGGTCTCATGGCCGCTTTTTGCCATTGCACCAAAAGACGCGGAGACGGCGAATGCGATGATGCACAATTTGGTAGTTTTCACTGGTTCATTCCCTTATTCGTTGAAATCAGAGGGTCGGCACATAGAAATACGCAATGCTTTACGCGCCGTTCGGCATTCACTAAGACTGCGAACACCCCAAAAGAGTAACGAAAGTTAGACACATTTTTCACTCGACCACCAACAGGCTGCTACGTATTTGAGGCCGTTTCTCTAAATTGCATCACTTTGAAACAAATGCGTAACGTCAATTGTGAAGCGCAACAAAATCAAGGCGAATATTGATAAAAGCATAGATAGAAGGACGGTGATATGGCGTTATCGCCGAACAGAAAAATACGCCACTTTCGCGCTTACCCTCCAACTTTCAAGGAGAAATGAGAAAGGTTTATTTGCTCGAGAGCAAAATTTTAAGGTCGTGTGCTATGCGGGGTTTACGCTGTGCGTGCGTCACCCAGAGACCAGCGGCAATTATCTATTTTCGCAATGTTTCAACAAACACCAATAATTGGCGTAGATAAGTGAGTTTCTCTTGCGCCAACGTTGGTGACATCGAGGTTCCCAATGCAGGTGAGCCACAGTTCGGCGGCGCAGTCGCCACGCTTGGCATGTTGGCGCATGGGGGAAACCATCCGTAACTAGAAGAAAGGGCGCTGATATGGATTTACTCCCCGTTCTGGGCGCGTCGGCAGCCACGGGCTTGCTGTCGTCTGTGCTGACCGTCGTTCCGCTTAAGGTCGATATGCGTTGGGTAAAAGAGAAAGTGAACGACCATGAGCGCCGCATTCGTGAACTAGAAACAATGTTGATGAAATGCCTAAATCACTCACAGTAAAACAGGCAGGCCGAAAAGGTGGCAATGCCACGGCCAAACGCTGGAAGAATGACCGCAAGTTTGCTGCCACCATGCGCAAGAAACTGAGCGCCGCGGGGAAGAAAGGCGCGAAATCCCGCAAGTAACGAAAGCTTCTATAGTCACCGCTAGGTTAAACCCAAAAAGCCCGCAAATGTGGGCTTTTTTACCATGTAAACTGTGTGGCATAATCCAGACAACTTTATTTCTTATGACATGACACATGAATTCGTATCGTTTGATAATTAGATTATTTCGTCTTTTGATTGGTCTCCTTCTAATGTCAGCAATAATCTTGCCAATCTACTTTTATCAAGATGCTTTTGGTTGGGGAGTATGGAAAAGCCACAAGCAGTGGGCTGAAATGGGGAGCGCACTGGGTGGGATTTACTCTCCAATACTTGCGCTCCTCACGCTAGTAGTGCTGATGTTGCAGTATGCGCAGTCAGTAAAAAACGATGCGTACTCACAAGCTATGTATCAAACGTCTTCTTACAAAGAGCAAGGCACTGATAAGCTCAACCTCTTGGCAGTCGATATCAACATGAAGCTATCAGATGTAATTAATGACACCATGATTCGGGGTGCCCTGGGTAAAAACTGGAATAATGAGGATGCTTTTTTAAATGCACAGTTCCGGTTAAATCAGAGAGAATCACGTGATATGACCTTAAAAGAACTTCTATTGTCGCTCACTGTAAATAAGAACGGAAGTGAACAAGATTACGAGTTTTTTAGCAGTCTTCTAGAGCAAGCATCAAAACAGATCATTGGCAAATGGATGAGTTTTAACACTGCTCTGTCCGCTTTGAAAGCTGGCGCTTCTGTCAAAGGTGACCTTCAATACATCTGGGCAAATAGCTCATTAAATCTAATGACTCATGCCTCTGACATGCTGGGTTATGAGACATGTATGGCGCTCGATGAATGGGTTATGCACTGTCACAAAAAGCTGGGCAAAGTATATAGCGAGGTGAATTTCTACAAGTATCATCACAAACAAAGTTAGATGCATAAAACTCCGTGGTAGTAAAATGAGAATAAAATGGACATAACAACAATCGCAGCAGGAGCAACGCTCCTTGATTTTCTGAATAAGTCATTGGAAACATCAAAACTGATTCAATCGGACGATGCCTGTCCTGAACAGTTGAAGCACAAGTTAGTCGACCTCAACATGCAGCTATCAAGGACGTCACTTGAGGCTTCACAATTAATGATGACCATTGCTCATAAAAATGACGAAATAAGACAATTAAGAGCGGAATTAGAAAAAACCGAGACTATCAAATACTGCTCTCAAACTGAGATGTATTGGAAGGAAAACGAAGAAAGCCCGTTTTGTACCAAGTGCTTTGAAAGTGCAGGAAAAATAGTTCATCTTAGATTTTATGAAGCGAGACCTGATAGCGGTTGGGGTCTAGCTCACGAACATTATCACTGTATTTTGTGCAGTTCGAGTTATTTGAAAACGACTCGAAAGTAATAAAAAAGCCCGCAGTAGCGGGCTTTTTTATTACTTCAACTTATCCCGAATCGGTATCCACGGCGCAGGCTGTTGGCGCTTGCCACCACGGTACACGGTAACAGGTGGCAAAGACGGCTTCACTGGCGCACGTCGGCTCACGCAGCGCGTAATATTGGTCACGCCATATCGGAAAGCCATCAAGCTCACGGGGGCAAATTCACGTCCGTCAGGGGTAATGAGTAAGGCCACTCTCTGTAAATGTTAAATCCAGGGCTGTCTGTCTATCCCATTTTAAAATGTCCTGTTTCCTGCAAAGTAGAAATGTCCTTTTTTATGTGAATGAGCAATGAGGGCAGGAGAGTGCAACTAGGTTTTACTGCTGCTGGCTTTGAAGGGGTTAGGGTTGGCGAGAACCGGATTGATGGCGCGAAGTTGTTCTTGTACTGCCCGTTTTTGCGCGCGACGCTTCGGGGCTTTCTTACTGCGTTCGCGAGTTTTCTGTTGCTCAAATTCCTCTTGTTTTTGTTGTGCGAAACGTAAAACATGCCCCAAGCGTTTGTTGTCAACGACCTGGGTTTGGTCGATTTTTTCCAGCTTGTCAAAGGTCTTGAAATTGAGTTTCCGATAGCCATAAGCAATGGCTATCTCACCATTTGGGTAGTCCAGGACTTTGACATTTTCATGCACCAACCGACTGTTTTCTTCCGTATCTTCAATTAAATAGACAACTTTATCGTACTGAAAAGTCAGTGATTTTGAGAGCTTACGGATTTCCTGCCAACTGAAAATGTCATCCAGTTCGCCTTTTGACTCTCTGACGGTGCGGTGCATGTCTTTGGGATAGTTGGCCACTTTGCCAAACCGCTGATTAAAATCGTCAATAAAGTCGGGGAGCCAGGCATTAGCTTCTTCGATGGTATTGATCCCTTGTAAGCGCATTTCTTTGACCATGCGGTCTTGTAGTGTTTGATTCGCGCGCTCCACACGGCCTTTGGCCTGAGAGCTGTTTGCACAGATCAATTCAATCCCTAACTCGTTGAGAACCCGTCCATACTGTGTCTTACCAACTTGTTTATTACGCTCTTGATTCACACGGAAGATAGAATGCTTATCGCTGTAAAGTGCGACAGGTTTGCCATGCACATCTAGGTATTCACGTGTCGCCATCATGTAGTCAAAAGCTGACTCAGTTTCGCTGAAACGCAGGTTCATCAAGCGGCCAGTGGCATCATCCATAAACACCAGCAGGCAGCACTTGGGGCTACGACCTTCAAACCAGTCATGGTGGGAGCCGTCAATCTGGATAAGTTCGCCAAGACAATCTCGGCGGTAGCGTGGTTGATAGATGCGAGGTTTTCGTTGAGCATGTGGTACCCAGAGACCATCGGCGGTCATCCATTTTCGCAATGTTTCAACTGACACCGATAATTGGTGCAGTTCGGTGAGCTTTTCTTGCGCCAACGTTGGTGAGAAATCTGGATAACGCTCTCTAATTAAGGACAAAACAGATTTACGAAGTYCGCCAGGCAATCGGTGGTTACTTGGTTTTCCACGAGCACGATGTACTAAACCTGACGCACCAAATTTTCGAAACCGGTTCATCAGTCGTTGAACCTGACGCTCACTGAGTCCCAAAATATCTGCCGCATCGCAACGACGAATGTGATGATCGCAAACATCCTGAATTACTTTAAACGTGTCAGCTCTTGGTCACTCATAACTACCAGCATCTCATCGTTCCTTAAACGTCAGATCAAAACAGAAACCTAGTTGAGACGTGCGATTAAGGAGACATTTTAACTTTGCTAAAAAGTGACATTACTACTTTGCCCTTACATCACCAGTACGCATTATGTATATTATGTTAAATAAGATATGCAGTAGATTGAAATGTACGCCACTCAGCTCTCTAACTACCCTTATTCTTCATTAATATCAGTCTATTGAACGTAATTGGCTATTTACCATAAAGTAGATAATTACCACTTCTCTAAGACGCTCATGTTGGATCATTCTGTTCCAACAGAGTTCTTCTAGCTTTGGTGAATTATCAAGAAAACAAATCTGGCTTGATTGCTGATGGCGCTAACCAGATTTCTTCTTGGTCATTTTTACTAGCTCCTTCATTGCAGCTTCTAAGTCACCATCCCAATTCATTGTCTCTCTTATCGAGACCTCTCTGGCTTCTTGAACCAAGTCTCTACAAATTTTGGCTGTCTTTTCGATATCATCATTTGTTGCCTGGGCGCCGCTCAACTTACTTTTGAATTCATCCCAGTCGATTTTAGCTAAGGCTATTAGCAACATAATTTCCAAATTAGCCTTCGTGAATCTTCTCCAGTTTTTGGTTACAACAAAAAGCTGATCGGTGGCTGCTAGTACACCTGCTGCGGCTATCCATGTCAGACTGTCCGCCTGCATTTGTTTTTCGCTTTCAAGTGCTAACATGGCAGCATTAAAAAGCGCAAAGACGACTGCTGCGCGTATTGCAAAAGATACCCCCCTAAATATCATTTGATAAAACGCGTAATAGTCAGCTTGTTTCTCGGCATCTAACACCGCTTTATCAAACATTTTGCTCAATTCTTCGAATGTCACAACAATATCTCCATCTATCAATAATATAGATAGGAAAAGCGTAGTTCGCTGTGCCAGTCTCAATGCCTATATTCTTGGAATCTCTGTAGAGAAGTAAGCAGCCAAACTGGAAAGCTTTCTTCCACTCCCATTAGATTTAATCATTGGCGTGATCATCTGGATTTGTCAATTTAGTTTGTATAATCAATATTTTAATAAGACTGGCAAGCATTGTGCTTTAACTATTTACGTTTGAAGTTCGTGAGGCTTAAATATGCACATCACTTTTCGTCAGATCCATATTTTCCAATCGGTCGCGAGTCATCTTAGCTATACCAAAGCCGCTGAAGTGATGTTTCTGACTCAACCTGCTGTCTCAATGCAAATTCGCCAATTGGAAGAAAATGTTGGCTTAGCATTGTTCGAGGTCATGGGAAAATCTCTATATTTAACCAGTGCTGGCGAAGAGTTTATGCTTCATTGTAATCGCATTATGCAAGATTTTTCGGACGCGAAACGAGCCATTGAAAGCTTAAAATCTTTTAAAAGTGGCAAGTTGAAAATTACTGTTGCCAGCACCGCAAACTACTTCTCTGCCCGCTTGTTGGCATCCTTTCTACATATCCATCCGGATATTCAAGTATCACTGAATGTCACAAATAGAGAGTTTTTGATCAATGAACTCAAAAATAACGACTGTGATCTTCTTATCATGGGTAAGCCTCCTGCCGACATTGAAGTCAACGCGACGCCGTTCATTGAAAACCCCTTGGTGGTAATTGCGCCACCAAATCATCCACTTGGGAAGGAAGCGTGTATCTCCGTTCAGCGTATAGCGAGTGAATCCATGGTTGTTAGAGAGTTAGGCTCAGGCACACGATTTGCGATTGAGCGTTTTTTTCGAAGCAAAGATCTCACCTTAAACGTGGGAGCCGAAATGAGTGCAACTGAAGCCATCAAGCAGGCGGTTTCTGCAGGCTTATACCTTGGTATCGTTTCTCGGCATTCTATTGAGCAAGAACTAGAGACAGGAAGGTTAATTGAATTGGATGTTGCTGACATGCCCATCATACGCCACTGGTACTTGGTTCATCGAAAAGGAAAAAAGCTCACGCCAATTGCCCATGCGTTTTGTGACTTCTTACTCGATGAAGCCAATATTCGAGAGGCTATACATAGTTAACAAGATTCTTGGGTTAGTGATGTATAGGAGACTAGTGGTACATAGAAGTTAGTGAGATAAAGGAAGTGATACGCAAAAGCTCGCACCACCATCAGGATGATTGAAGGCGGTGAGCGTTCCGTGTTGTTCCGCGATTAATCGATATGAGATAGCCAAACCTAGACCGCTGCCCTCACCCACTTTTTTGGTCGTAAAGAAAGGATCAAAAATTTGGTTGAGATGGCCTTCATCAATGCCAGTGCCATTGTCGGTGACAGAAATCCATCCAGTATTGTCGTTAGCTCCGCATTGAATCATCACTTTTGGTTTTGTCCGGCATTTAGACGCATCAAGCGCATTGTTTAGCACATTAACAATCACTTGTACTAGTTGCCCTTTATGGCCCAATGCAGTCGCATTTTCATCTATTTCAAGCGTAATGATGTTCATGCACTGACGGCTGGCACTCACCCATTTAACGGCCAATGACACCACGCTGCTGAGGTTAACCAGAGTGGTTTCTGTTTGTTGTTGCGCGGAAAACAAACTCAAATCTTCGACAATTGCACTCACTCGACCCGCTGCTTCAAGGATGTCGTTTATTGCGGGTTTAAGGTCACTGCTCGCCGTATCGACCTTAAGAGATTGACGTTGTTCAATTATTTCTTCATTGAGCGGTTGTTCATGAACACAGTCCAGATATTGATTGATGCGGTCAAAGTTTCGTTGCAGCACATGTCCATTACCAACAATAAAACTAATCGGGTTATTAATTTCATGCGCCACGCCCGCGACAATTTTCCCTAGTGAGGCGAGTTTTTCAGATTGAACGAGCTGCTTCTGGGCATCTTTTAATTGCTTTAACGTTGATGCGAGTATGTCGTTTTGGGCTTGTAACTCCTGTTGATAATAGCGCAGTGATAGGTGTGTTTTTATTCTGGCAGTGACTTCAGCAAGGTGAATCGGTTTAGTGACGTAATCCATCGCTCCGCAACTAAAGGCTTTGAGTTTCTCATCAAGTTCACTGTAACTGCTGATAAAAAGCACGGGAATAGCTTGTGAGGCCGGCGAAGCTTTGAGCTTTTCGCACACTTCAAAGCCGTCCATGTTGGGCATATCTATGTCCAATAACACCAGATCGGGCAGGCTTTCGGCTATTCCTACTAATGCGTCTGCCCCCGAAGTATACGCTTGGGTGTCATACCCTTCATCGGCGAGTAAGTCGCAAAGCATTTCACACAAGGGGGCGGAGTCGTCAACAATGGCAATGGTGGCGGCCTTAGATTTTGGCTCAGTCATTAAACGTCCTTGGTATTGCGCATTATTTCAGTGTAATAGCGTGGAGCATCAACATCTAATATCGCGTGTTTTTAATGCGCTATGAATGCGTTTTCAAGTATTCAGTCAGCTCATTAGTAAGATCAAGATACGCCGAAACCACCTCGAAGAGCGTTTCCTCGTCAACGGAAACAGACTGGCACTTTGCTTCAAGTGATCCACAAAGCATGCTTAATTTGTCGGCGCCAAGCGTAGCAGTAATACCTTTCAGCTCATGGAATATATGCTTTTGCACAGCGAGATCGCGCGAATCATGCGCTTCTTGTAACGTTTGTAGTCGCTGATCAGTTTGGTCGACAAAGCGCTTAAGCATCTTATTGTAGACCGTATAATTAAACCCTAAACGTTGCAGCGCATGTTCCGGCTGGAATACTTGGTCGCCTATTTCTTGTTGATTTGTCATATGATTAGCAATAACCTGAATTAGCCTCTGAAAATCAATAGGTTTTGGCAAGTAATCATTCATTCCTGCGTTTAGGCAGGTTTCAAGGATGTTTTCAGAAGTGTTGGCTGATAATGCAATGACTGGCACTTTTTTACCCAAATCCAGTTTTCGTAGCGCTTGCGTGGTTTCAATGCCGTCCATGTTGGTCATGCTCAAGTCCATCAAGATAACCGAATACAGATGAGATTCAATGGCCTCCAATGCTTGTTGACCAGAACTCGCCTGCTCTACCCACATACCGAGGGATGATAATAGCTCTTTGATCATTTCACGATTGATGGCGTTGTCATCCACAACCAGTACACGCGCACCGCTTAGCTCGTTGACATTCGGTAATTCGGTGTAATCACTTGGCTGGGGTAAAGGCACATCGGTTTGGCCTGAATCACTCACAGATTCAAAACAAGCATAAAATGTCACTTGTGTGCCCTCACCATAAATACTTTGAATCTGAATATCTCCATTCATCAAATTCACCAGTTTCTCGCTGATACTTAGCCCCAATCCCGTCCCTCCAAATCGTCGAGTCGTTGAAGGATCTGCCTGATGGTATTTGTTGAATAGTCTGTCAAGCTGAGGTGCTGTCATCCCTATTCCTGTATCGTTAATTTGAAACTGCAGTGACTGTGGTCGTGTGGGGTTGTCTGACTCTTTATCTATATTATTTGTATCTTTGTTTTTGACCGTCACCGATACGCTGCCGTGGTCGGTAAATTTAATCGCATTCCCTACCACGTTAACCAACACCTGCTGCAAACGTAGCGGGTCACCTTTGAGTAATGGATTAACATCATCGTCAACCAGCAGGTCGAATGTTAGCCCTCTTTTTGATACGTCGAACCACATGACGTGCCGAACATTGCTCAACACTTGGTGAAGGTTGAAAGGCACGTTTTCCATTGTGAGCTTTCCTGCTTCTATCTTGGAAAGATCGAGAACATCATTAATCAAATGAGACAAGGAGTGGGAAGCCACGTCTACCGTGTTGAGATAGCCACGCTGTTTTGTTGATAAATTAGAGTGCAAGCAGAGCTTGGTGAAACCGATTATTGCATTCAGTGGTGTTCGTATTTCATGGCTCATGTTAGCCAGAAAATCCCCTTTTGCCTGATTCGCTGCATCCGCTTCCGCTTTGGCTTTTTGCAACGCTATTTCACTTTGCTTCAGGGCGACTTCTCGCTGTCTTAACTCAGAAATGTCCGTCGCTGTCAGCAAAATCCCCTGCAACTTACCCTGATGGCTATAAAACTGCTCGCCTTTAACGAGGTAAACAGCATGAGTCAATTCACCGTTACAGCGTATCAAAGGCATTTCCAATTCCAAGTGACCACTTTGAGTGATAGTCGAGACAACTTTCGATTCCTGCGTATCCGCTGTAGTGTTGCTCAAATTGGTCAGCATTGAATGAGGAAACAACGAATCAATGTGAATATCAGGTAGCTCTTCATCTGTCCAGCCAAGGTCTTCAGTAAACACGCGGTTGGTTTGCGTGACTAGCCCGTCAACACCGACAACAACAAGCATGCTATTCATGGCGTCGTTAATACTGCGAATATAAGCATTGAGTTCAAGCAGTTGTTTGTTTTTACGCTTAAGCGCATTTCGCTGCGTTTCCATCTCCAACAAGATCTCATCCATAGCATGTGTCGCAGCAAGCAATTGTTGCTCTCTGGCTTCAGCTGCGGCATACAAGGCATCAATTTCTTGTCGCAATTGTTCGTTTTCTGATGCCAATTGCTGTGTGCTATTCATGACTTTAGGCGGCGTCATGTTGAACACCCTTTTAGCTCAATATTATTGACGTCCCACTCAACAGTGAACTCGCTAACTTGGTTCACTAAACGTTCCAACGACAGAGTCATTTCGACAGAAAGCGATGGGGAGAACGTGGACGTTTTTGAAGGCTGAACGGCCAGAATATTAATGATTGGTGTTGGTTTAACAATGGCACTAACAGCTTGGAGTAGAAAGCTGACGCCTCCCATATGATCGGCAGAACTGCTGTTATCTAGCGTATCGGGCAAGATGAAACGAGAGTCACCAATCGATAGGCCAAGTTCGGCCACATCCACGATTAACACATGCGAACAATGCTCGAACAATGGCAATGCATTTAGGCCCAAGGTGCCTGCATTATATACGTTGACGTTTGCTGGCAGTGACACGTCCTTAAGTCTCGCTGCTACGGCGGCCCCTAGTCCATCATCACCATGTAATGCGTTGCCAAAACAGAGTACATTCAGCGCCTTCATGACCTCATACTCCAAAGCGCAGCTTTTTCCCGGTCGGAAGCATATGTACCGTGCATACTAAACACGGATCATGTGATCGGATCACATGGCTGAGCTGTAATGGATTGTCCGCATCATCAACCTGCAAGCCAATCACACTTTGCTCCCAGTGCCCATGTTGACCATCGGAATCCCTTGGTGATGCATTCCATGCTGTCGGAGTGATGATTTGGTAATTGTCGATAACGCCATTTTTGATACTAATCCAGTGCCCCAACCCTCCTCGCGCAGCTTGGATCATGCCAAACCCTTTACCATCAATTTCATCTTGTGGTTTGGGTGGCAGGAAGAAGTCACCACTGATGTCTTCTGATAAGTCCTGAACGCATTTTTTCATCTGCATCAAACTGAACCCAATGCGGCGCAAGCGAGCAAACTGTCGTAGCCAAGTTGATGGTCCTTCTTCTTGGTGTAATGATTGAATGAGCGAATCCTCACCAATCAACAATTCTGCTAAAGGCCCAGTTTGCATTACCTTGCCATCATATCGCGGCGCTTTTGCCCAAGTATAACGGTCAGATTGTGTTTGATAATCGGGAATCGTTTCCCCTTTGTGTGGGTGGCGTCCGCCTTGATATTGCCTAAACCATGAGTAGCGAACATGCTCAGAGATCAATGACTGGTCAAGGGGTTGGATGGTGCCAGTATCTGCTTCATAGACGCCGGAACGTAGCGCGTGGTGGTCAGGTTTCACTGGGTCGATGACAGCGCCAAAACTCAACATATGCCGACTACCAAACCCGATCTTGTGTAGATCAATTGAGCGCGAAAATCGCGTAAACAATCCGAGCGCACTATTGGCTTGGTGAGCGTTATCATCTAACCCATCAAAGAACTGCCGTTTAGAGCTGACTGACATCCAATTTTCCAGCGTGTCGCCGATCACTGCTAGTTCATACCAGCGTATCAGTTTGGCTATCACATCCTTAGTCTCTATGATCTTACGTTGGCTGGGTTTACCCACCACACCACCAGGTAGCATGTAAGACGAGTGAGGCCATTGACCGCCGAACAATGCAATAATGCCTACGGCATCACGAGATTGTTCTAATGCGCCAAGGTGATGGCGTCCTTTGAAAGGTTCAAACGCCGCCAATATATCTTGGTATAAAGGATGATGGCGATAATCTTCATGGCAGAAATCGACAAGAAACATTAAAAACGACTGGCGAATATCGTTTTGAATACTCTCTGTCAGCAAGCAAAGGTTTCGAATCAACGTGGCGTTGGGTGGAACATGAATTCCCCATATTTGCTCCAAGGCCAACGTTGCAGCATAGAGGTGCGCTGTGCCACAAATACCACAAACCCGCGGCGTAATAACGGCGGCATCACGTGGCGTTCGACCAATCATGATCTGCTCAAACCCTCGATACATCACACCAATACAGCGAGCATCGACCACTTTTCCATGCTCAACGTCTAGCTCAAACTCAAGATCGCCTTCAACACGGTTAAGGTCTATGTTCAGGGTTTTCTTAACCATTAAGGCTCCATTTTTCGCTTTTTCACGCGCTCGGGCGCTGCGGCTTTGGCGAGGTTTTTGTAGGCAATATAGTTCGCACGTTCCACGCCTACAGGCAATTTGGAGGGGATAGGCCCTAACTTTTCGGTTTGAAACAGCCCTTCATCTTCTGGAAACGCAGGTGAGGTACAGCCAAAACAAGGCACCCCTGCTCGCGTTTTGCTGCTTCGGCCGTTCCATAAATCAGTATTGCAAGTCGCTTGGGTATAAGGTCCTTTACAACCAAGATTGAAGAACATGCACCCGTTTGTGCCAAATTCCGATTCTTCGACGTCATACTCGTGGTATTCATTGCGGGTGCAACCTTGATGGACCAAAGTACTGAAAAACTCTTTTGGGCGATTGAGTTCATCGAGTTGTAAAATCATGCCGCTGGCAATCATTGCCAAGGTTTTTGTCATGGTGTTGGGATGCACAGGGCATCCCGCCACATTAATCACAGGAAACCCCGCTCCACTTCGCCATTCCGGAGGGAGCAAACCTCCGGGGGATTCCTTGTCCATTTGCAACCCCATGCAGTCAGATGGGTTTGGTGGCGCAGCATGAACACCACCAAAAGCTGCGCAAGTGCCCATGGCGACCACATAGCGCGCCTTGTCAGCTAACAAGCTGACCCACTCTTTCTTGGCTTTTCGCTGAAATGTATCAAACATTCCCGTGCCATTAGGCGCGGTAATTATACTGCCTTCGATGCAAAGAATGTCTAACCGCTGCGTGCCGTTAATAATGTCTTCAATAAGATCGTTGAGACTGTGGACATTTTGAATAGATAGCGAAGGCTGCCATAAAAGTTCGATAGAATATTCGGTCAGCAGGTCAGAGAATGACGGTCTATCTGCACTGAGAAGTGCCATTGTGTCTCCGCCACAACTCCCTGTTTGAAACCATAGCAATGTCATTTTGCCTTTCACCATGACGAACTCCTGCTTAACTGCATGATTAATTATGGTTCAAGCGCTCAGGTTTGGATGTTTCTTGCTAAAGACTGCGCGGAAACCACTAAGGCTTGTCCGAATGCCAAGCCGCCATCATTAGCGGGCACTTGTTGATGCAGCAACACACTGAAACCACGTTTAGTGAGATATGAATGGGCGTATTCAAGTAATAAGCGATTTTGAAATACGCCCCCTGTCAGGACGATATCTGGCACATTCGTCATTTGTTTCGAGAGGTGATCGACCATGTCAGCGATTCCCAACGCCAACCCAAGGTGGAATCTTCTCGCGATGTCGTTTGGCGCAGTTCCTGATGCCAAATCTTTTCCGAGTTCAATCCACATTGGTGATGGATCAAGGTGTGCAGGTTCTCCGGCGATAATATCGAATGTGTAACCGCTATCTTCGTTGCTGGAGTGAGCAAGAGATTCTAGCTCAATAGCGGCTTGGCCTTCGTAACTTTGGCTTTGAAAGCAAATGGAGAGTGACGCAGCCACGGCATCAAATAATCGCCCAGCCGATGTCGTGATAGGTGTATTGATCGCTTTCTCTATCATTTGATCAATAGCGAACGTTTTTGAGGCGATGTCATGCTTAGCGATGAGTTGCTGCCAGACATCTTCAGTTAAATTGAGTTTGTGTCGCCACGCCAACAAATTTCGCCAAGGTTGTTTAATCGCAACCATGCCACCGGGTAGTGCAACCTGTGATAGATGCGCCAAGCGCTGGAAGCTCGTATAGTCGGCAAGTAGAAACTCACCGCCCCACAGACCGCCATCATCACCTAACCCTAGTCCGTCAAACACCACGCCTAAAACCGGTTTACTGTTTCGCGGCAAATGGTTATCGCCCATGCATGCGGTGATATGCGCATGATGATGCTGTACTTCGAACACTCTGTCTTTTGAGTAATTTGCGTTTCCGTATTTTGTCGAAAGATATTCAGGGTGCTTGTCCACTGCAACCCTGTAGGGCTCGAAGCGGTACAAGGTTTGAAAATGCCCCAGCGTAGACCGAAAGTCCTGCCAAATGCGCACACTTTCAAGATCACCAATGTACTGACTGAGAATCGCGCCATGGCGTGACAACAAACAAAAGGCGTTTTTCACTTCACCACCCAGACCCATTATGTTCTCTGTTTCTTCAAAGCCCACGGGCAGAGAAATCGGACTGGGGGCATAACCTCTTGAACGACGCAGCAATTGCGTGCCTAACGAGGTTTGCCGTAAAACAGAATCGTCGGTACGGCTTACAATTTCGCGGTCGTGCATCAACCACACATCGGCAATATGCTGCAAGTCTGCCAGAGCTTCATCATTGTCTATACATTGTGGATTGCCACTCAGATTTGCAGAAGTCATCACCAGCGGTACGCCGACATCTGTCATCAACAAAACATGAAGTGGTGTCGCTGGCAGCATAACCCCGATTTCATTGAGGTCTGGCATGACCGATGTTGCGATATCGATTAGTGACGTTGTCACAGCACGTATCGGAAGAATGACGATGGGTGCTGCATGACTTTGCAATGCCTTAATAGATTCAGGGGTCACATCGCAATACCGGTTAACATGATCACAGTCTTGCATCATCACAGCAAAAGGTTTGGCGGGGCGGAATTTACGCTGTCGAAGCTTTTTCACCGTCTCTTCATTGGTTGCGTCGCAGACAAGGTGAAACCCTCCAATGCCTTTCACCGCGAGAATTTTGCCTTGTTTCAATAAGGAAGCCGCGAGTTGAATGGCATCGCTGCCCCCTTCATTGTCGGCATTTATTGGCTCTCCATGCTTATCGCACAACCACACCTTTGGCCCACAAGCTGGGCAAGCAACAGGTTGTGCATGAAAGCGACGGTCTGCAGGGTTGAGATACTCTTGCTCACATTCCGCGCACAGGGGGAAATTTGCCATGCTGGTTTTTGGACGATCGTAAGGTAACGATTTAATGATGGAAAGCCGAGGGCCGCAGTGAGTGCAATTGGTAAAGGGATAACGATAACGGCGGCTTTTGGGGTCAAAGGTCTCATCTATACAGTCGCGACACACGGCAGCATCCACCGGTATTCCCGCATTAAGCGTTGAAGTTTCATCACTCGCAACGATATGGAACCCTATGTCTTGGCCTAATGTATCAAAATCAGCGAAAGGTGTTGTTTCTATGGAATTTATTGCGGCAAGAGCTGGGCAGTTTAATTGAATTTGCTCTAGAAAAGTGGCGACATTGTCAGGTGAACACCAAAGTTCAACCACTACACCTTCACCATCATTAAGCACTGAACCATTCAAGGCTAACGAATTCGCGACGTGCCAAATCATAGGTCTAAACCCTACGCCTTGAACAACACCGCGGATCCGAACTCGATAGCCTTGCATCAACGGGTTAACCCATTAACTGATAAAGGCCTGCAAGGGCGAACACTCCGCCGGACACGGGCAACGCGATGCGCGCATTGCTGTGACGACGAGCATATGCGTTTAACGCCCCCCCTGCGGCTATCAATAATGTGGTGGCGAAAAGAAAACCGAGTGTGTAACCAACAGCATGGGCTGAAAGTGGCAATTCGGCGCCATGTGCCATGCCATGAAATACTGCAAAACAAGCCGTTGCAGGAAGTGTCACTGATAGTGGCAAGCGAGTTCCTCCCACCAGCAGCATACCCAAAAGTAAGACTGATACCGCGATACCTGTTTCAATAAACGAAACCACTTCGACAAACGGCACCACCAGCCCAGACATTGCGGCCAAAGCACCGCTTGCCATTGCCACTAAAAACATCGTAGGAATGGCACGCGTTGCATTTTTGCTTCCACAAGCATTGAGTGACATGGCCCACATACCTATCGCAAGCATCGCCATCATATGGTCGGCACCCGTTAGCGGGTGGCTAAAGCCAACAAAAAAACCGTATGTGTCGTGCCCTGTATGCGCTGACGCTGCAAACGGTACAGCTGACGTTAATATCGTTGCCGCTCGGATTCCATTACGTTTCATATTCATCCTTCCTATTTCTCCATTCAGCCTGACGGCTGCTAATCGTGACAATACATCGCATATCGCGGTAAAGCGTTAACAAATACGGGGAAGTTGCGCGCCGATAAGCATGTCGATCATTCGCTCACTACCAAACGTCGTTTTCAAGGAGACACCTACATAAGTACCTAACGTTTCGGTGCTTTCAACATGTCCAATAACAGAGGCTTGTTCTGCGCCAGGGAGTTTTCTTAGTGCATTGACCGCAGCCTGAGCATGTTTAGCAGGAACGATCGCAACAAATTTGCCCTCGTTCGCTAGATAAAGAGGATCTAAACCGAGAAGCTCACACACGCCGCGGACCTCGTCTCTCACCGGAATAGCCGCCTGATCGAGCACGATTTTCACGTTGCTACTTTCTGCAAATTCAGTAAGAACAGTGGCGAGCCCACCACGAGTGGCATCACGCAGACAATGAACATCAGGACAATGCGCCAACAAGGCGTTCACTTCACGGTGCAAAGGACGACAATCGGAATAAAGATCGGCATCTAACTGCAGTTCTCCCCGCTCTGCCATGATCGTGGCTCCATGATCGCCAACCCATCCATTCACGATGACAACGTCACCGTCTTGTGCAGCATTGGCATTGATTTCAAGGTGCTTTGGAATAACGCCGATCCCGGACGTATTGATGAAAATTTTATCGGCAGCCCCTCGATGAACCACTTTTGTGTCGCCGGACACTATGGTCACGCCAGCTAAGTCAGCCGCCCTTTTCATGCTGGATAGAATTCGACGTAGTGTGTCGAGCGGTAACCCTTCTTCCAAAATTAAGCCACAAGTTAGGTACAAGGGTGTTGCGCCACTCATCGCTAAATCATTAACCGTGCCATTAACCGCTAAGGTGCCAATATCTCCACCAGGAAATTCTAACGGGTCCACGACAAATGAATCTGTTGTCATGGCTAAGCGATCACCGAGCGAATTCATTGCACTAAGTGGTAGGCGCGCTTGATCTTCAAGTGGCGTGAGGTATTCGTTAGCAAATGCGGAAACGATCTCGTTCTCTACAAGATCTCGCATGGCTTTCCCTCCACTGCCATGCGCTAAGGTAATACATGCAACATCGTTTGATTGAGCATCATTACTCTCGTTTTCCTGCTTATTGGGCATCATAGACAGACATCCTTTTAGTCACTCATACGGCGTGGTTATTGTGAGTTGTATCGACAATGGCGATGCGACCCTTGCCTTTATCCGGCACTCGGAAACCGTGATTGTAATAAGCGGCACATGCCCCTTCAGATGAGACCATCAAGGCGCCAAGTGGGGTTTCAGGCGAACATTGCTTTCCGTACATGCCACATTGCCAAGGTCGAATAAGGCCTTTGAGTACCTCCCCACATTGGCATTGATGAGGGTCTTTCGTTTGTTTTCGCTGAACGTCAAATTTGCATTCGGCATTCCACGCAGCGTATTCATCACGAACACAAACACCGGCATTACCAATTTCGCCAAAACCACGTAACTCAGTCACAGGATATACGTCGTACACTTCCTGCATGGCAAATAAACCTGATGAGTTTCCTCCCGCTTCAACCACACGACGATATTGGTTTTCAACGTCGCAACGACTCTCGGCAATTTGTGTCACGAGCATCAAGATAGATTGCAAAATATCGAGTGGTTCAAAACCCGTGATCACAATTGGCTTGGCATAGTCTTGGGCAATAAATTGAAACGGATCCGTACCGATCACCATGCTGACGTGTCCTGGCGCTAGAAATCCATCAAGGTCCAAATCTGGCTCGTTGAGAATGGCATCTATCGTCGGAGCGGTCGTGATGTGATTGCAAAATATAGAGAAATTACTGATCCCTTCTTTTGCTGCCTGCAAAACCGTCAGAGCGGTACTCGGCATGGTGGTTTCAAAACCGAGTGCAAAGAAAACCACTTCACGTTCTGGGTGTTGGCGTGCCAGCGCTAAGGCATCAAGTGGCGAGTAGACCATGCGAATATCGCTGCCTCGTGCCTTTGCATCAAGTAAATTCCCATTCACGCCCGGCACACGCATGGCATCACCGAAGGTGGTAAGAATGACGTTAGGGTTAGCCGCAATTTCAATGCAGTCATCCACTCGCCCTGATGGCAACACACACACGGGACAGCCCGGACCATGAACCATTTCTATGCGTTCCGAAAGCAGTGATTCAATGCCGTATTTAAATAAGGTGTGTGTATGTCCGCCACAAAACTCCATCAATTGAAGCGGTCGCATCGGGGAATCGTTATTTTTGGCTCGCGCTTTTTCAATGCGATCGAGTTGACGATTGATCGCATCACAAATTCCTTCAACGACACTCGGGTCACGAAACTCATCAACGTATTTCATTCGGTCTTTCTCCCTCTTGACTGGCTGAAGAAGCCTCCATGGCATCCAGTTCTTCTTGCAGCTCACCGATTTCGGCCAATAGTGCTAGAGTTTTAGTCGCTTCATCGGCATCTATTCTGCTCATTGCAAACCCAACATGAACCAACACCCACTCACCAATACATGCTTCAGGCTTTTGTCCTTCAAGCACGCAGGCAATATTGACGGGTCGATGTACACCTGAAATGTTCACTAGAGCAATGCAGTTAGCATTGTCTTTAATTTCTGTAATTTGTCCGGGAATACCCAAGCACATTGGCTTTCTCCTATTCCATTTGGATAAACGAGGTTATTCATTTCCCAGTTTGTGCTGCTCAAGACCGTAGCGTTCAAGTTTGGCCCTCAAACCAACACGTGATAGCCCGAGCTCTAAAGCGGCTTTGCTTTTGTTCCATTTATTTCGAATCAATGTTTCTTTTAAAATTCGAGCCTCTAGCACTTCAACGCGATCTTTTAGGCTACCAATTTCAAGTGAAACCGGCATATCTTCGTCTTCATCGCTATTCACGTTTTTGAGCACTTTCGGAGAGAGCAAATCAGCGCCTAATACTGGATCGTCAGCCATTACCAGCATTCTTCTCACTTCATTCTCAAGTTCTCGCACGTTGCCAGGCCAGCGGTAGGCGGAAATACACTCCATCGCCTCGTCAGTGAACCCTTCAACGGGTTTGCCATAGGAGATCATGATGCTTTGCAAAATACGGTTAGCGATGACGGGGATATCCATCTCTCGCTCTCTTAGCGGAGGAAGATGAATAGGCACGGTAGCAAGGCGATAGTAGAGATCTTCACGAAAACGTCCTGCTCTGACTTCCGTTTCCAAATTCCGGTTTGTCGCTGATATCACACGAACATTGACCTTTCTTCTGCGATTACTGCCAAGCGGTCGTAACTCGCCTTCTTGCAGAAAGCGCAGTAATTTCACCTGAAACTCTAGGGAGGTATCGCCAATTTCATCGAGAAATACCGTACCGCCATCCGCTTTTTCGAGAATCCCGACCCTGTCTGTATTTGCGCCAGTAAACGCGCCGCGAGTATGACCAAACAGTTCACTTTCCAACAACTGCACAGGCATCGCGCCGCAATTTTCTTTCACAAAGGGTTTATCAGCGCGATGACTGGTGTAATGAAGCGCTCGAGTGATGAGCTCTTTCCCTGTACCAGACTCGCCCGTAACGAGCACGGAAATGTCGTAAGGTGCGACGCGGGCAACTTGCGCGCATATCCCCTTCATTGGGCTATCTGGCGCACAGGCTATGTTGTCAAAGTGGTGACGCTCTTTAAGTACCCTACGTTTATGCTGAAGCTGACTATCTAGTTGTGGTGCAGTCACTTTCAGTTCTAAATTGAGTAGCTCGTTTTCTTTTTGAAGTGCAAATAGGCGCGTTGCATTTTTCAGCGTCAGAATAAGATGCTCTGGCTGCCACGGTTTGGGCACAAAGCTATAAATGCCAGCTTCATTAATGCCTTTGATCAAATCAACGGGATCGGTATAAGCAGAAATAATAATACGAATAACGTCAGGCCATTGTGTTCTTACATGCGTGAGAAAATCGGTTCCACTCATATCAGGCATTCGTTGATCTGACACCACAACCTGTACAGGGATCTCCGACAAGACTTTCTCTGCATCGGCCACATTATCTGCGGTCAATACGGTGAACTCTTCATCCAAAGTCCGTCGTAACACTTGCAACGACATGGGTTCATCATCCACTAACAGCACAATGGGTAACCGAACCGGATTAGCAGTATTGCTATGTTCAGACACGATCAGATCCCGCGTCGTACTCATCAATTGACTGAGTCGATTGACCTGAGTGACGTTGTAACACTACGTTGTGCTTTTCAATTAACCAGTTCAACCAATCTTGCATGCCCTGATTGTTTGTAGCTGAAAGTTCGATAATGCTGGCTTGGGGATTTACGCTCTCTATGTGTTGACGACACAAAGACACATCAAAGGAGACATAAGGTAGTAAGTCGATTTTGTTTAAGATCACTAAGTCAGCGGCAGCGAACATATCTGGATACTTCAAAGGTTTGTCTTCACCTTCAGTAACCGACAAAATCGCTACCTTGCAATATTCTCCCAAATCAAACGCCGCTGGACATACTAGGTTTCCAACGTTTTCGATAAACAATAGAGACTGCTTCTGTAATTCAAGCTCATCCAACGCGTGACCGACCATGTGAGCGTCAAGGTGGCACCCTTTTCCTGTATTCACTTGTATGGCAGACACGCCAGTGGCACGAATACGTTCTGCGTCGTTAGTGGTTTGTTGGTCGCCTTCAATGACAGCCACCGGCACTGACTCTTTTAGTTGATTCAATGTGTTCACCAACAACGAGGTTTTTCCAGAGCCAGGGCTAGAAACCAAGTTCAGCACCAGTTGGCCATCACTCTCAAAACGCGCGCGGTTTTTCGCAGCATAGTGATCATTCTGAGCAAGAATATTTTGTTCTATGCTGACCATGCGTGATTGACTAAGTCCGGGGGCATGAGCGCCCGCTGGCCCTTTTCCGTAATGATGATGGTAGTGATGACTATGGTGCTCATGATCATGAGTGTCTTGAACATGGTGTTCGTGTTCATGATGCATATTGTTACTTTCGCTACAACCGCAGACCGTACACATTAGTCAACCTCCACATTAGCAATACGCATTTCTTCTCCTGACGACAATGTCAGCGCTTTTCCGCCGCAATCAGGGCATGATGAATAGCGTTCTTTGAGTGAAACAGACCATTTACAATCATCACACCACGCGACGGCGGGAATATGGGTAATCTCAAGCGCTGCGTCCTGTGCCAAGGTACCTTCCGCAACAACAGGAAAACAAAAACGTAGCGATTCGACTTCAACACCAGCAAACTGACCAATCTCCAAGCGAAGAACAGATACACGCGAGAACTCATGCGTTTCGGCTTGTTTTTCTAGCGTTTGCACTATGCTTTCGCAGATGGACAGTTCATGCATGTTGCGATCCCTCATTTATCACAAGCACTATTGCAGGGAGTGTGCCAACCTCTTCTCATCATCGGTAAAACGGCTTGCGCCCTTGAAATTCAAAGCCACACAGGTTAACAAGGTAGAAACGACCCAATACAAAGTGTTAACAGTGGCCTCACTATTTGCAAGGTTACTTTCCGAGAATCCGTAAAAGTGGAAACAAAACTTCCAGTTATGTTTTTCAGTGAGTGATGTGAAAAACATGCCCAGATCGTTGTTACCGAGAGGTGTTCTTCGCGAAGCGTTTTCATACCTAGATTTGCATACCTAGACGCACAATGACCAATAAGCACCATTGCCAAGTACTCACAAAGGGATGACAACGAGCACTCGAATAAAAAAGACCCCACAGAAAATGCATCGTGGGGTCTCGTATAACAATAAAGGTTAAAGTTAGTGGGCCTTACCTTCTCGTTACTACCTAATCAAAACCTTCCTTTACCTCCCGTGGCAATGTATTCCGCTAACTCTGCCTGTTGCTGACCAATCGCTGTCACCGTGTGATGAACGCGCTTAACCACCGCCCGCATGAAATCAAACACCAGCTCTGGGTGCGTGGTAACTAATGGGTCGATATTTTCGCGATCAAAGCATAAGACCGAAGCCGTTCCGAGCGCTTGAACCGAAATCGTTCTCGGCTCACCATCAATAAAGCTCAATTCTCCAATCAAATCTCCATGATGAAGGGTATGAATAAGGTTTATCTTTCCACTGTTTTTGATTTCACGGCAGCAAGCTAAGCGACCAGACGTCACGATGTAAAAACTGTTGGCAACATCACCAGCATGGTAGAGAAACTGACCATCTTCTAACGTCATTTCTCGTACTGCTTGTTGCGCCAATACACCTGCACCAGATTCACCAATATATTTCCCAATTGGTGCTTCCAAAATCAAACGCGCTACATTTTCTACATTGGGTTTATTCATATTGAGTCCTTGTTAATACGGGTCTCTCGGCACTCCGTAGTACATGAGAAACCGGCTCTAATTGCTGCTTTGAGGGTATTTCTTTCACCCCCTCGGTGACCACAGAAGTAAGGGTGTGCTCTAGGTTTGAACTTGCGGATGGCGTCAAACCTAAAGACAGTTCCCAAGCCTCACCTTTCACGGTTAGCAGCCATACATCTGGGAAGGCCTCATAACATTTGTGGCACATTGCGACTATCGTTTGCACGGAGATCGCATGTGACGTGAAACTGTCATCAAATTTTGGCGAGACTCTTTCCATCGAAAATTGTTGGGTTTCAGCCTTTTTGGTGGCGTCAACAAACAGAACACGCTGATGACGACGGATTAGATCCACATCTTCGAAGAAGAGTTGATAGTTGCGTACTAAGGTAGCAGTGACACTTGGCATCTCCTCCAACGCATCGATAAACGCCCAACCTAGCCCATCATCTTGGCGTCCGACATTACCAATGCCGTAGATCAGGTCAAAGTCTCTGAGTTGGAGTGTGTTATCGATATTTTTCATCGAGTAGCCTTCCCTCTGCGTCAAGCAATGTGATGTGAAGTGGCATTTCTCCCATGGCATGAGTGGCACAACTTAAGCAAGGGTCATACGCACGAATGCCTACTTCCAACGCATTCATCATGCCTTCTGTGATTTCCGTATTGCCTGAGATCCATTCCTCAGCAACCGCCTTAACCGTTCGGTTAATCGCAGTGTTGTTTTGGGTCGTTGAGACAACAAGGTTTGCAAAGGTCATGTTTCCTGCTTCATCAGCACGATAATGATGAAGTAACGTTCCCCTTGGCGCCTCAACCACACCCACACCTTCTCCGGTCCATGCACCTTTCTCGGGCGTGATCGTCAGGCTTTCACCCTGCAAGTCAGGGTCATTGAGCAAATCTTTGATCAGTTCGGCAGAGTGTAGAATTTCAATGGCCCTTGCCCAGTTGGTGTGCAGGGTCATGTTGTTTGATTTGCCATTGGTGTAATCGTGGAAACGTTCAAGTGCTTCTTGTGCCATTGGCGTGTTATATCGACGAGTTACGTTTAAGCGTGCAAGCGGGCCAACACGGACTGCCCCCGCTTCACGACCTAGCGCTTTAAGGTAAGGGAACTTCATGTAGCTCCAAGACTCAGTGGCTTCCGCAAAATGATCGAGGTAGTCGTGATAGTCGATTTCCAGCACCACTTGCTTATTTTCATCAACGACGCGCATTTTCCCGTGGTAGTAATCCACATCGCCATTGTCATCAACCAAGCACATGTCTAGCGACTTCGTGATACCAAAGTTGTCAATTTCATCGCGGTGTTCTTCGTGATATTCGTAGAAAAGATTCAGGGCATCTTGTGCATAGTCGATAACTTGATCAATAGAAAGTAGGTCGTCGTCACCGTTAAGAAACCGATCGCGCTGCTCAATGCTTAGGTTGTTGTTCACTCCGCCAGGAATCGAGCTGATCCCATGCATTCGTTTACCCAGCACCGCGACAATTAGCTCTTGCCCCCATTTCCGCAGTTCAATCACGCGCTTGACGAGTTCAGGGTTCGCTTCCGCAAGGCCTAAAATGTTCCTTTTTTCTGGTGCCGCTTCAATGCCAAACACCATTTCTGGCGCAATCAAATAGAAATACGCAGTCACATGCGATTGCAACTGCTGAGCATAATGGCCAAGGCGGCGCACCTTCTCTGGGGTTGGTAACATGGTAATGCCATCTTTCAGGCCGACGCCTATCATATCGTCCAACACTTTTGCGCCACACAAATGGTGGCTAACAAAACAAATGCCACATATACGTTGCAGTAGCATAGGTGCTTCCCAATAGGGATGACCTTGGATAAAACGTTCGAAACCGCGAAACTCGATAACTTGTAAGCGTGCATCGGTAACTTGGTTGTTATCGTCTAGCTGCAAGGTGACTTTTCCGTGTCCTTCAATCCGAGTGACCGGATCGATAACGAGTGTCTTACTCATGGTGTCTCTCCTTTATTCGTATCAATCATATCGGTTGATGGAAGTTGGCAAATCTACGTCTCGTCCGTTTGCCAAATCATCCAAAACTTTGAAAATGGCATCCCCATCAGGTGGACACCCAGGGATGAAATAATCCATCTTTACGACTTCATGAGCGGGATACACTTTGTTCGTAATTTTGGGTACATCAACATGTGGAATCACATCAGCTGAGCCAGCAACACGTGTAGGTGAAGATATATAGGCTTCGTCTAAGCATTCGGTGAGAGAGACTTGATTCCTCATTGCAGGAACACCGCCCCACACAGCACAAGCGCCAACTGAAATTAAGATGTCGCAGTTCTCTCGAAAGTGCTCAAGTGTTTCGATGTTTTCATCGTTTGCGACACCTCCTTCCACAAAGCCGATCGTGCAGCGCTCAGTAATACGCTTCACATCCGTGACTGATGATCTCGTAATGGTGACTTTGTCCAATAACCCTAGAATGCGGCTATCCATATCGAGAAATGACAAGGTGCATCCCCAGCAACCACATAAACCAATCATGGCGACTTTGATTTTCCCTTCGCGCTGCGCAATGGTTTCAGGGTCCAAAGGTGTACATGGCAATTCATGGGAAAATATCGTTTCGCAGCTAGTTTTTGATTGTGTGCTCATTTGCCATCCCTCTCTGTTGCACGCTCTCGCACTGACTCAACCTCAAATTTACGTCGACCTATTGGCGCATCGAAGCCAACCCCTTTCTTCAAGATGCAACCCACAGGGCACAATTCCATTGCTTCTGTGACTTGCTCGTCAGACATTTTGTCCGCAAGTGCAACGTCAATTTCGATCCGAGCATTGGTTCCTCGCCCATCAATGTTGAATATCTTCCGTCCGGTTTCACGATCTTTGACAAACTCGACACAGCGCTGACAAAAAATGCAGCGATCGCGCTCAAGCCATATTTTTTCGGAACGAAAATCGGCTTGGGTGACTGGGAAACGATATGGGAAACGGGACACCATCATGCCTGTTTCATACCCAACAGCCTGTAAATCGCACCGCCCACTTTTTTCACAGCTTGGGCAGTTGTGTTTACCTTCTACAAACAGCATTTCCACCAGCGCTTTTCGAATGTCTTTGGTTTCAGGTTCGTTCACCTCAACAACCATCCCATCGGACACTGGCACCGTGCATGAAGCAGCGTTAGTGCCATTCACTTTGCAGGTACAAACACGACAAGTTCCCAAGCAGGGTTTGCCTCGCTCATAACACAATGAAGGAATATAAATGCCGTTATCTAACGCGACATCAATTAAGGATTGACTCTCTTCAGCCGTGACTTCTTTTCCGTCGATCGTTAACGTGATAGTCATTTCGATACCTCCGCAGATTGATCACTGTTCGTGCTATTGAGGGTTTGAGTGGCGACGGTGAACTCAGACAACGCGGCATTAAGATCGAATGATGCTAACAATGGACCGTGTTGCGTCGTGATTCTTTGATTGTATTCTTCAGGAAATGCCAGAAGAGAAGTAATGATTGGTTTGGGTGAGGTGGTCCCGAGGCCACAGCGACTGGCGCCACGAACAATCTTCGACCACGCTAAGATTTCATCCAGATCTTGCTCTACTGCTCGACCTTCGATGATCAATGAAATCTTGTTGTAGAGTTCCACGTTACCCGCTCGGCACGGCACACAGATCCCGCACGATTCTTCAACAAAGAAATGCATGAATTGCCGGATGATATCGAGTAAGTTCCGCTCGTAACTGAACACCATCAGTGAGCCGTTACAAGAAAGGTCTTTGTAAGAAAATATACGATTTCCATCTTTCGCGACCGATACACATTCGCCCGATGGTCCGCTGATTTGTGCGACTCTGGGGTTTTTCGCGCCAATCAAATCAAGCACATCACTCAGTGATATTCCCCACTCAATTTCATAGACACCGGGCTTGTCGACATCGCCAGACACGCTGATCAATCGTGTGCCCGCTGATTCCTTTGTGCCCATGGACTCATACCACTTCGCGCCTTTTTCGAAAATTCGAGAAACGTTGGCGAGTGTTTCGACGTTGTTGACGGCTGTTGGGCAACCCATAAAGCCTTTGTGAACAGGGAATGGTGGTTTCACACGCGGTGTACCACGCTTGCCTTCGCAAGACTCAATCAATGCGGATTCATCACCGCAAATATATGCCCCTGCTCCAAGTTGGATTCGAATGTCGAAATCAAACTTAGCGTTGCCAGCAATTCTTCGGCCTAAGAGTTTTTCCTCTCTCATAGACTGCAGGGTTTTTTCAAGATAAGGCACCATATGGCGGTATTCGTAGCGGAGGTAGATTATCCCTTCTTTTGCTCCTATAGCATGTCCAGCAATCACCATGCCTGCGAAAACCTGCTCTGGGCAATGAGTGAGAATAACGCGATCTTTAAACGTACCCGGCTCACCTTCGTCAGCATTACAAATGACGTATTTGGTCTCTCCCGGCGCGTCATGACACAGACGCCATTTGAGCCCGGCAGAAAAACCCGCACCACCGCGACCACGTAATCTCGAAGTGCTCATTGCATCTATCACTTCGACGGGCAATTGAGTGACAGCGTCACTAATTACACGTTCAATATTTACCTTCTGGCCAAAAAATATTGGCCCCGGCTGGCGTATATTGGATTCCACTAACGATTCAATGTAATCAAAAGTATCGTTCGCATAGCCCTTTGGATTAGCCAATGCCGCGGGAGATACGCCGGCCTTCAAAGCGGCGAGTAAAGTGCGCACTTTATCTGGTGTTAAACGGGTAAATGGAATGCCATCAACCAACATGGCAGGCTCTTGGTCAGAAAGCCCGATACACTGCGTATCAAACAACCCAATCTCTCCGTCAGCACACACACTTCCAAATGCATAGCCAACGGCGTCTTCCAGCGCCTCTTTCACATCTTGATACCCATTCATACGTGCAATCACGGTATCAGCGAGATAGATCGAATGCTTACCCGATGGTGTGTCACGCAAGAAATGGTAGAAGGACAAGGTTTCCCTCACATCCAACGGTGAAAGGTTCAATCCAGATGCCAGCACATTCACTGACGAATCTGAAATGTAACCTTCACTCTCTTGAACGGCTATTAGCATATCAATCAGCCTTTCTCGGCGACGCTGATAGCGCGTTATTATCGCTTCTACTTTATTGCTCATTGCTTACTCCTTTGTCCTGCTTCCGTCTGTCGCATATGTTTATGTAATAGCGAATAAGCGGGCGGATGATAGGCAAGACGATGCCTGCCCCTATTCGATGAAATATGGGCCTAAAATAATGTTTTAATTGAGGTGATATAGTTTGGTGACGGTGATTAGCCAGGATCTATAAGGCGTACATCTCCTCGTTTCATTGGCGAATCAAAGCTATGTAGATACGGAGATAACCATTCGCGCCATTGCTCAAAAAGGAAGGGATGAGATGCGCCGATAACGGTTCTAGACTGCAAGCTATTGTTGAATACGGAACTACCATCAAATGCGCAGGACATCCCACCGGCTTCGCGAAGAATCAATTGACCAGCAGAGTAATCCCACAGCTTTTGATCGCCATGCAAGTAGAGCTGGCATCGATTCGCGGCAATCCAGCACCAGTCTAGTGCGCTCGCACCAAAGCTACGCTGAGAGCGATAAGGCGGCCTTGATGCGAGCCCTGCAGATAGCGCCATTGGAAGCCGTTTGAAATCTATCAACGCCATCGCATGCTTAAGATCTGCTTTGGCTTTCAATTCTCTGGAATGTAACCGGTTCCCATTAAACCAAGCTCCTGCACCGTGGGAAGCAAAGAAGCATTCATCTCGCATAGGGTCATACACTAAGCCAAGCCTGACGACCCCTTGGTAGATCAGCGACAATGAGATGCAAAAATATGGAATTCCAAAAGCGAAATTGCTCGTACCATCAATTGGGTCTAGCACCCAAAAAGCTTGCTTGTCATTACTCATTACCGCATGTTGCATAAGATGTGATTGTTCTTCGCCAAGTACCGAGATATGAGGCCAGTTACGATGTAAGCCATCAATGATGCTTGATTGCATTTCGTTATCAGCATCGGTGACGATATCCATGTTGGCTTTATAGTTAATATCATTAACAGCACTACCGTTGAATCGTGGCAAAATCGACTGTTTCGATGCTTGACGGATAATCCCATAAAGCACAGCTAACACTGTGTTATCCGTCATTTTCAGCAATGTGTATAAATGCAACTTGGCGATCATCTGTGAGGTGTCTCCCTTCATGACCTTATCCTCCTTTATGTTTAGCAAACACAATGCCAATTGTTATCACTGTGTTAATTAGCCATCTTTCAATGAGTTATATTCAACTTGTCGTGGGCACTGCCGTTGAAGGTGTTAGCGAGTTACCAGAAAGCGAGAAAATCGGATACCTAGTTTCCAAATTCCTAGTTTCCAATAACGAAATGGCCCACATGAAGTGGGCCATTTAGCAGCACGAAAATGCTACGCCTGTTTCGCCTCCTGCCTATGAGGAGGAGTGCTGTCAGATCGTTCTTGATCCATCAATGAATGGTAAAGCTCGACACGTTCTACTTCTTCTTTCGCCCCAATGATCACCGGGACACGCTGATGAAGTCGGTTGGGTTTCACTTCCATCAAACGTTGCCGACCTGTCGATGCAATGCCCCCTGCTTGTTCAATAATAAAGCCCATTGGATTGGCTTCGTACAAAAGACGCAACCGCCCTTCTTGAACATTTTCACGGCTATCCATGGGATAGAGGAATATGCCACCTCGCATCAGTATCCGATGTACTTCGGCAACCATAGACGCGACCCAACGGGTATTGAAATTTCGCCCTCTTGGACCATCTTCACCAGCAACAACTTCATCGATATAGCGTTTTATCGCGGGCTCCCAATGACGTTGATTGGCCATATTGATCGCGAACTCACTGGTTTGATCAGGAATCGAGAGTTTTCTGTGAGTCAGAATAAACTCGCCGATATCTCTATCTAAGGTGAAGCCATTTACGCCTTGCCCTGTCGTAAGAACCAAATTTGTTGCTGGGCCATAAAGCACGTAACCCGCACATACTTGGCGAGAGCCCGGTTGAAGAAAATCTTCTTCTGTCGGCTCCTCAATCCCTTCGGGACAACGTAGTATGGAAAATATCGTGCCGATAGAAACGTTCACTTCAGTGTTTGAAGAACCATCCAGCGGGTCAAAGACAAGTAAGTATTTTCCCTTTGGATAACGGCTGGGTATGGAGTAAGCCTCCTCCATTTCCTCTGAAGCCATACCGCCAAGGTGCCCAGACCACTCCAGAGAGCGGAGAATAACGTCATTGGAAATCACATCGAGTTTCTTCTGCGTCTCCCCCTGAATATTCTCAGTTTTCGCTGAGCCTAGGACATTGATTAACTGACCTCGGTTAACGTCATCAGCAATTTCTTTACACGCTGTGACAATCGCGTTGAGCAACAGTGTAAATTCTCCTGTCGCTTCCGGCAGCTTTCGAAGATCTTCAATAATAAATCGAGTAAAGGTCGTTTTTGTTCTCATCGTGAATGTTCCCTATTCCCTATAAAGCAGGTACGCGCTTCGAGAAGCGATCGTGAGTCGTCGCAACACTCACACGATTGGAACCGTGTAGCACCAGTTCTTCGATCATGGGCTGCATAATCAACTCCATGGCAAGCCCCATTTTCCCACCCGGCACAACAATGTTGTTTCTACGAGACATAAATGACCCATCAATCATGTTCAGTAGATACTGAAAATCGACGCCACTTTTCTTTGGATCACGGAAGCGAATAACCACCATGCTCTCATCAAGCGTTGGTATGTCTCTGGAAATGAATGGGTTTGACGTATCCACCATAGGCACACGTTGAAAATTGACATCGGTGAGTGAAAACTGAGGCGTAATGTAATGCACGTAGTCATGCATACGACGTAAGATCGTATCGGTAACCGCTTCTCGGCTATAGCCACGAACATGGGTATCTCGATGGATTTTCTGTATCCATTCAAGGTTTACAATCGGCACCACGCCAATCAGTAAATCAACAAATTGAGCAACATTGCTACTTTGCGTCACTACTCCGCCGTGCAAACCTTCATAGAACAGAAGATCTGACCCTTCTGGAATAGGTGACCATTCCGTAAAGGTGCCTGGTTTGGCTTTGTGTAATACGGCTTCTTCTTCGTTGTGAACATAGTAACGACGTAATGCAGAACCCGTTTCACCATAGGATCTAAAGGTCTTCTCTAGTTCATTGAAGTCATTACCTTCTGGACCAAAATGGCTCAGATTTTTCCCTTTCTCATCGGCTTTTCTGAGACGGTCTCGCATTTCAGCACGATCAAATTTGTGGTAGCTGTCTCCTTCGACCACGGCAGCATTGAATTGATTTCGACGGAAGATTTGCTCCATCGCATTTTTGACTGTCGATGTGCCCGCACCAGAAGAGCCTGTAACCGCAACAATGGGGTGTTTAATAGACATAGTGTTTCTCCTACAGGTGGATACCTTATTCACTCAAATGAAACTCATCGAACGGAAGGATCTAACTCACCCGTCGAGTAACGCGTCGACATGATTTCTAAATTCACGGGGGTGATTTTTGACGCCATGCCCGCACAGCCAAATGCCTCATAACGCGTTAAACACAAGGCTTCCATTGCTTTTGTCGCTGCAATCAGGAACTTTCGTGGATCAAAATTGCTTGGGTTTTGTGCTAAAAACTGTCTAACAGCACCAGTGCTCGCCATGCGTAAGTCCGTATCAATGTTGACTTTTCGCACACCATGGCGGATACCTTCGACAATCTCTTCGACAGGAACGCCATAGGTTTCCCCCATATCTCCGCCGAATTCATTGATGACTTTCAGCCATTCTTGTGGCACAGATGAGGAGCCGTGCATGACCAAATGCGTGTTGGGAATTTGCTGGTGTATTTGCGCTATACGCTCGATATCGAGAATGTCACCAGTCGGAGGACGGGTGAATTTGTAAGCGCCGTGGCTGGTACCAATCGCGATGGCTAACGCATCAACCTTGGTTTGGCTAACAAACAGTGCCGCTTCTTTCGGATCGGTAAGGAGTTGATCATGGCTCAATACCCCTTCCGCTCCTGAACCATCTTCTTCACCTGCGGTACCAGTTTCCAAAGAACCAAGACAACCCAGTTCACCTTCTACAGATACGCCACATGCGTGCGACATCTCAACCACACGAGCCGTGACGTCGCAGTTGTACTCATAACTTGCCGGCGTTTTCATGTCTTCGTGCAGCGAACCATCCATCATGACGGAAGTGAATCCTTGCTGAATTGACTGTAAGCACACCGCCGGTGAGGCTCCGTGGTCTTGATGGACAACCACGGGTATCTCGGGCCATTGTTCAACGGACGCCAACATAAGATGACGAAGAAAACCCGCACCTGCATAGCTTCTTGCGCCTGCTGATGCTTGGAGAAT
Source organism: Enterovibrio makurazakiensis (assembly GCF_050336585.1). Lineage (NCBI taxonomy): Bacteria > Pseudomonadati > Pseudomonadota > Gammaproteobacteria > Vibrionales > Vibrionaceae > Enterovibrio > Enterovibrio makurazakiensis. Next base: position 88,444 of record NZ_JAKJSE010000010.1, on the reverse strand, counting down.
AACAGGGCTATCACATGCCGCCGCCGCCCCCATAATGGCTTGTACTTGTTCCATGTTGTTCACGTTAAATGCCGGTACGCCATATCCATGTTCTGCGGCGTGATCGAGTAACTGTCTCAAGCTGATAAGTGCCATAACACTCTCCTTGCAATTAAAAATCTATAAATGTCGCCTTTCATGGCGCTTAGTCATATCGCCGTCAGTTGCTCGGCTTGTTCAATAATGTTCTCTACCGTTAAGCCGAAATGGGCATAAAGCTCTGAGGCTGGTGCAGATTCACCAAAGGTGTCGATTCCCATTGCGAACCCGTTTGAACCGACATATTTGTGCCAACCCAAAGTAGAGCCAGCTTCAACTGAAACTCGGTGCGTGACCTGAGGTGGAAGCACGCTGTCGCGATATTGCTTGGATTGTTTGTCGAATTCAGTGGTTGAAGGCATCGATACGACGCGTGCTCGAATTCCTTTGCGGTTGAGCTTGGTTGCGGCTTCAATAGCGAGTTCTACTTCAGAACCCGTCGCTATCAATATCAAATCAGGCTGATCTTCCCTGTGACCATCGTGTTCTCGAAGCACATAGCCACCACGTTCAATCAAGGAGAGTTGGTCTGCGCGACGCAGTTGATACGCCAATGTTTGACGCGAGAAAACCAAAATATGAGGGCCACTTTGGTCTTCAATGGCCTTTTTCCAAGCCACCGCGGTTTCAACGGAATCGCAAGGGCGCCAAACGCTTATATTTGGCATGGCTCGGAAGCTAGTAAGGTGCTCAACAGGTTGATGAGTTGGGCCATCTTCCCCTAAGCCAATGGAGTCATGGGTATAAACAAAAATGGCATGCACATGAGACAAAGCAGCAACTCTGAGTGCGTTTCTTGCGTAGTCTGAAAACACAAGAAATGTCGCGCAATACGGGATGAAACCGCCATGAAGTGCAATACCATTTGCAATACTACTCATACCAAATTCACGCACGCCAAAACGTATGTAGTTGCCCTCTGGGTTATTAGGAGTGTTATCCGCAGCGCCTTTCCAAAATGTATTATTAGATGGACTTAAATCAGCTGATCCGCCAATCAATTCAGGGAGTTGAGGGCCAAAAGCGTTCAATGCTGCCTGAGAAGCTTGTCTACTGGCGATACTCTGCGCCTGTAAAGCGGCGGTTCTCACATGCCTTTCCGCAGTTGCTGACCAGTTTGAAGGCAATTGATTTTCCACACGGCGAGTGTATTCAGCGGCTAACTCTGGGTATTGTTTGGCATATGCGGAAAATTGAGAGTTCCATAGCGTTTCACGCATTTCGCCTTGTTCAGAACCATTCCAATACGTGCCAATTTTTGTAGGAACCTCAAACGGTTCATAAATCCAATGCAGCGCTTTTCTCGTGCGAGTCACTTCTTCACTGCCCAATGGGGCGCCATGTACGTCGTGAGAACCAGCTTTTTTTGGGGAGCCCTGACCTATCACGGTTTTGCAGCAGATTAATGTTGGCTTATCTGTTGTCGATTGCGCATCAAGAATCGCTTCTTGAATTGCTAATGGATCATGCCCGTCCACATTTTCGATGACATGCCAACCATAGGAAAGAAAGCGTTGTGGCGTGTCATCGGTAAACCAACCATCAACGTCGCCATCTATCGAAATGCCATTGTCGTCGTAAAAAGCGATCAGCTTTGACAATTTAAGAGTGCCCGCCAAAGAGCAGGCTTCGTGGGAGATACCTTCCATCAGGCAGCCATCGCCCAAGAAGGTGTATGTATAGTGATTGACGATGTCGAAATCAGGGCGATTAAACTGGGCCGCCAGTGTTTTTTCTGCTAACGCCATGCCAACAGCATTGGTCAAGCCTTGCCCTAGTGGACCTGTTGTGGTTTCTACTCCTGGAGTAACACCTACTTCAGGGTGACCTGGGGTTTTACTGCCCAATTGACGAAACCGACGCAATTCGTCTAGAGGAAGGTCGTAGCCAGTGAGGTGCAGCAGCGCGTAAAGCATTGACGACGCGTGTCCATTGGAAAGGACAAAACGATCACGGTTACTCCACAGAGGATTTCGTGGGTTGTGTTTTAAAAAATCTCTCCAAAGTACGGTCGCAATATCTGCCATTCCCATTGGCGCACCCGGATGACCAGAATTGGCCGCTTCCACCATATCGACGCAGAGCATACGAAGTGCGGTAGCGCACTCTAGATGGATATTATTGGATATTTCTGGGTGCCTCGTTAAACCGTCAATAGCGCTATGATCGGTGCCAAGGCCACTGTGGACTTCACTGAGATATTTAGCTTTGTTCATATAAACTCCTTTTCACTATAGAGGTTTCCTGCCGCCCATTTGAACCTGATTGCCCAGACATAAATAATTTCCACGCGTATGATTTATTAAGTCTCGATTTTTCATTATTAAAAATATTCACTGACCGATTTAGATCAAAACACACAGAGAGAAAGCCACAGTAAAATCATGGAAATCAATATTGAAATTAAACAGTCAGTTCAAAACAAACCAATCAGGAATAGTTTCCAGTATGATAAGAAATAGTTATACCGGAGATTTATAAATATTAAACCGCCAGTAGGTTCGCACCACTCAATACATTGGAATGTCTATTTAAACCATTAAAATCAGACAACTAGGTGATGCCTTGGCGAATTCAAAGTGTGAATGGCGAGCAAAGAAACACTCAGGAAAAAATAACACCAATCGGGAGCATTATTACATCCAAATTATTTATTATATTTCCCATAAGAACTTTCTATTTCACTTCCTCGTGAAAATAGCAACACTGAATATAAGCCTAACGCATTGAAGCACACATGATTCAAAGGCTCATTCTTCTAAACAGAAATACATAAGGAATTTGATTATGGCAAAAAGTTATCAAGCCGGCGTAAAGGATTATCGTGAAACATATTGGATGCCTGAATACATTCCCACAGACACCGATCTTCTTGCATGTTTTAAAATAGAACCTCAACCGGGAGTACCGAGGGAGGAAGCTGCTGCAGCTGTTGCGGCAGAGTCTTCGACAGGTACGTGGACGACGGTTTGGACGGATCTACTTACTGATCTCGACTATTACAAGGGACGTGCTTACGCCATTGAAGATGTGCCTGGAGACGATACCGCCTTCTATGCCTTTGTTGCTTACCCTATTGATCTATTTGAAGAAGGGTCAGTGGTTAACGTACTGACTTCATTGGTGGGTAACGTATTCGGATTTAAAGCGATTCGCGGGCTGCGTTTAGAGGACGTTCGTTTCCCTATTGCATACGTAAAAACCTGTGGTGGCCCACCAAATGGTATTCAGGTCGAGCGTGACAAAATGAACAAATACGGTCGTGCCCTACTTGGTTGCACCATCAAGCCGAAATTAGGCCTTTCTGCGAAAAACTACGGGCGTGCTTGTTACGAAGGTTTGCGTGGTGGGTTGGATTTCACCAAAGATGATGAAAATGTTAACTCTCAACCGTTTATGCGCTGGCGTGATCGTTTTGAGTATGTGGCCGAGGCCATTCATCGTGCAGAGCGTGAAACTGGTGAGCGTAAAGGTCATTACCTAAATGTGACGGCTGCAACGCCTGAAGAAATGTATCGTCGTGCCGAGTTCGCCAAAGAGTTGGATATGCCAATCATCATGCATGATTTTCTAACCGCGGGTTTTACCGCTAATACGGGGCTCGCTAACTGGTGCCGTGAAAACGGCATGTTGCTTCACATTCACCGTGCAATGCATGCGGTGTTAGATAGAAACCCTCGTCATGGTATTCATTTCCGCGTGTTATCCAAATGCCTTCGCCTTTCAGGCGGCGACCATCTCCATTCAGGCACGGTTGTTGGAAAGCTAGAGGGGGATCGTGAAGCAACGCTGGGTTGGATTGACATCATGCGTGATCGTTTTATCAAAGAAGATCGCTCTCGCGGGATTTTCTTTGACCAAGACTTTGGCTCAATGCCTGGCGTGTTACCCGTTGCATCGGGCGGAATCCATGTATGGCATATGCCTGCCCTTGTTTCGATTTTTGGTGACGACGCCATTTTCCAATTTGGCGGGGGCACATTAGGTCACCCTTGGGGTAACGCAGCTGGCGCGGCTGCAAACCGTGTGGCATTGGAAGCATGTACACAAGCAAGAAACGAAGGTAAAGAATTGGAGCGCGAAGGCAAAGACATTCTTACTGCCGCCGCGAAACATAGCCCAGAACTGAAAGCAGCCATGGAAACATGGAAAGAGGTCAAATTCGAATTCGATACGGTCGATAAACTCGATGTGGTTCATGCCTAATTGATGGATAACGACTCACCCGAAACGTAACAACAAAAGGAGCGACACTATGAGTGAAGTGATGGACTACCCGTCAAGGTTAACCGACAAACATAGCCGGAAGTTCGAGACGTTTTCCTACCTACCCCGTATGACCGCAGAGCAAATTCGACGCCAAGTGGAATACATTGTCAGCAAAGGTTGGAACCCAGCGATTGAGCACTCCGAACCTGAGGAAGCCAGTGGTTCATTCTGGTACATGTGGAAACTTCCCATGTTTGGAGAAACTAACGTCGATACGATTCTCAATGAAGCTCAGCTTTGTCACAACCTAAACGCCAATCACCATGTCAGGTTAGTTGGTTACGACAATTATCAACAAAGCCAAGGGGCATCGATGGTTATCTATCGCGCGCCCGGATTTGAGTGACAGTATCCATAATACGCTGTCTATTGGCGGGGCACAGCTACCTATCCAGCTGTCGCCCTAGCCCTTTTTTGCGAATGACAGGAAGCCAGCAATGACTCAGACAATTGAAGCGATGCCTGCCAATCAACAATATTTGGTTGACAAAGAACCCTACTATCAAGCATCCGGCGAAGAAATTACGCTTTATGAAGCGGCCTATCAATCACGCATTCCGATGATGTTAAAAGGCCCGACTGGTTGCGGTAAAACGCGATTTATTGAACATATGGCATGGCGGCTATCAAGGCCATTGATCACCATTTCTTGTCACGAGGACATGACGGCATCCGATTTGATTGGTCGCTATTTGTTGGATGCGAATGGTACATATTGGCAAGACGGGCCATTGACACTCGCTGCGCGTATGGGTGCAATTTGCTACCTCGATGAGGTGGTTGAAGCCAGACAAGATACCACAGTGGCAATTCACTCTTTGACTGACTACCGTCGCTCTCTTTCGTTAGAAAAAAAAGGCGAATTACTTGCTGCACATCCTGATTTTCAATTGGTGATTTCTTATAACCCAGGTTACCAAACGATCATGAAGGATTTAAAAACATCAACCAAACAACGCTTTGCAGCGTTGGAGTTCACTTATCCTGACGAGGAAACTGAAATCCTCATCGTCTGCCATGAAACCGGTGTGGATAGAGATACTGCTCAACGTCTTATTCAAATCGCCACTCACGCAAGAAACCTTGTTGGGCATGGCCTTACTGAAGGTATTTCGACGCGACTTCTTGTCTATACCGCGCAGTTGATCAGTCAAGGCATCCCTGCCATATCAGCCTGTCATATGGCGTTGGTACGCCCACTCAGCGATGACCCAGATATTCGAGACACATTAGAAGCCACGGTCATGGGCTGTTTCTAACTAATCAGTATGCGAATACTCGAATTGATGAAGCCATGACGGGCAAAACACACGCGGGCAGAAATAGCATAGGAGCACATAAAATGGATGATGGAACGCCTCTTTCTATTCAAGACATCAAACTTGTCGTCGAGAGACACAATGGTGCTAATTCCAACTCCGAAAGTGATGACATTCATTTCGAAGACATTGAGGTGGCACTATCCGATGCTCAACACTTGCTCCAGTCAGATGAACTCGCATCGTTTTATCAGGCCATTCGATCGTTTATGTCCAATAAACGTTTTGATCCAATAACCGTTGCATGGATCCTGACTATTCCTTATTTATCTTTCGCTTCAGGTCTCAAAGATATTCCCTTCGAAGGTGATGTTTGTATCGCCGAAAAAACATCCCATACAAAAAGTGACAGCGTCACTCGAAAGATCTATTCAACGACAATGGAACTTGGACGATGGGTAAGCTCGGCGCGGCAAGCGCAGTTTCTCTATTCACTGCCCAAAGTCGCCACTCAGCTGAACTCATCGAAAGAATTCCTCGCTTACCTGCAGCTCATTGAATTACTGGTATTGAAAGCACCTCGCAATCTCAAATCTGTTTTAGATAACGCGTCTTTGTATTTACAAGCTTTACCGTTTAGCGGCTTTAGATACTGGGTTCTCTTTGGTGCCAACGCGCATGCTCATCAATATGAAGCGCTTGATGCATACTTTTCTCTGGCATCGACTGAAAGCCTGACCGTGTTTCAAAAACAGCGAAAAGGCACTCTTTTCAGCAATGTTCAGCGACAAGTACACTTTTTTCTCCGTGCAGTATGGGGGAGCGATTTCTTTATGCGGCCTATATCTATGCACAAGTCGTTATTCGCGAACGGCGATACGACTGATGTTAGCCCCATGAATGACACCCATTCCAAAATAGCAACCTCTCCTATCATGACGACTCAATTAGCGACAATAGAGGATGGCGTCATTTTATTGCCAGACGCAGTAGACGCGATAGCAACGTTGAACACACGTAATGCCGCAGAAACTGCGCAATCTCACTCAACACAGGCAACATTAAACAAACAGCTTTACCGCGCTATGTCTGCCCATTGTGCAGCGCATGTCAAATACAGTCGACCTCGCTTACGTGACGCTTTCTCACCATTAGAGCGGATCTGTATTGGTTTATTTGAAGACGCTCGCGTTGAAGCAATGGCTATTGAGGTGTTTCCGGGATTAAAGATTTTATGGAAATGCTTTCATCACCCATGTCATCGACATCATCAGAACAACAACACCTCGGCTGAAAGCTATTTGGTGGTCCTAAAAGACATTGCAAATGCATTGCTTGATAAAGACGCGTCAATAGAGGCCGACAACACCCGCCATCAATTAGTTACAGCGTCACATACAAAATTTTGGAATACGTTAAGTCATGATGATAAGCATGATAGCTCACAAGAAATAGAGCGCTTGGGATGCTGGCTTGCCCATGAAGTGATACAAGAATTTGATATTTCGGCCTCAATACCATCAAGCCATATGGAGCCTTTAGCGCCTTATCGTGATGATAATATAGCGATGTGGTGTGACAGCGAAGCAGAACTTGTGCGCTGGGAAGTGCAGCAACATCAACAAGTTCGACGTAGTGTCACAGTCACGCAAATGGTCAACGAAATTGACTGCGAGTTAGCCGATGAAAATGCACAGGAGATTTGGACATTACACTCTGAGTTTTTCAGAGACGGCGACCCTGAAAATGTCAGCATGAACGAACGAGATGCCAATGCTCTAGCGGGAAACGAAAATATATCACCTCCTATTTTGTACCCCGAGTGGGACTATGGACTGCAAGCTCATCGGCCAGATTGGGTAACGTTAACAGAGCGGCGCGCCCCTCTTGGTCTTTCTGAAGATATCGACAGTATTCTAGCCAAGCGTCAAATGCTGGTTCGAAAAATAAAAACACTGGTTGAAACACTTCAACCCAAAGGACTTACCCGTCTGAGAAAGCAATACGACGGTGACGGCCTAGACTTAGATGCTGCGATAGACGCGATGAAAGAACTACGTCGCGGCGCATTGCCAGAAATGAACATTGACCAACGGCTGAAGCGGCAAGAAAGAGATATCGCAGTATTGGTCCTGTTGGATTTATCTCAATCAACGCTTGATACAATACCCAACGATGACGAAAGCCGTACCATTCTTGATGTCGCTAAGGAAGCCACAGTCATGTTGGCATCAGCGCTTGATGGGATTGGAGATACCTTCGCAATACATGGCTTTTCATCCAACGGTAGAGAGGATGTGCAATATCAACGATTCAAAGATTTTGACGAAGCATATGACGACAAAGCCAAGTCACGTTTAGCGGGTATACAAGGCGGCCTATCTACACGGATGGGAGCAGCATTGCGTCATGCCAAAACATTTTTGGCTAAACAGCCACAACGAAAGAAACTACTGTTATTAGTAGGAGACGGAGAACCCGCAGATGTTGATGTTCGCGACCCGCTATATCTTCAAGCCGATACAAGGCGTGCTGTCGACGAACTATGCAGCCAAGGTGTGATCCCATACTGCCTGACGATCGATCCTGACGCAGATAATTATGTCGGTCAGATATTTGGGCAAGGTCATTACACGGTTGTCGATAAGGTTACTCAACTGCCAGACGTTCTTCCTAGCTTGTTTGCTTCATTGACTAAACGAGCAGGTTGATGGTGATGTTCTAGTAATCAGGATCTTGGTCATTAATCTCGTGGTTTGATACAAGGTAGTCGTATGCATCTGACCCTAAGACAACTAAACATCTTTCAGGCCGTAGCCACTCAATCAAGTTACACGCGTGCAGCTGAAGAGCTTCACCTGACACAACCTGCCGTCTCAATGCAAATCAAGCAACTTGAAGACAATATTGGGCTGGCATTGTTCGAACAGTTGGGTAAATCGTTGTTTCTTACCGAAGCGGGTCAAGAGCTACTCGGTTACTGCGAGCGTATTTCAGAACAGCTTCGCGATGCCGAAGATGTTTTCGACAGCATGAAAGAGCTAACTCGTGGGAAATTAAACATTACCGTGGCAAGTACCGCTAACTACTTTGCTGCGCGTCTACTCGCATCGTTCTCTCAAGAGCATCCTGATGTAAAACTCAGTCTTAAAGTAACCAATCGAGAACACCTACTAAAAGACATAAAAATCAATGGATGTGATTTGGCCATTATGGGCAAGCCTCCTGCCGAGCTCGATTTAAACGCCACCGTTTTTATGGAAAACCCATTAGTGGTCGTTGCCCCAGCTAACCATCCGCTGTGCGCTGAAACCAATATCCCATTGTCTAGGATTGCCAAAGAACCAATGGTAGTTCGAGAGCAAGGATCAGGTACTCGGTTTTCGATTGAGCGATTCTTTCACAATCACGGGTTATCGCTCATCGTGTCTGCGGAAATGAGTGCGAGTGAATCCATCAAGCAAGCTGTTTCAGCCGGACTAAGCTTGGGGATTGTATCTAGTCATACCATTGAGTTGGAGTTAGAGACTAAACGGCTTCAAGTCCTTGATGTTGAAAACATGCCTATCATTCGGCATTGGTATTTGGTTCATCGAAAGGAAAAAAAACTCTCGCCTATTGCACTCGCGTTTAGCGAGTTCTTGCTTAGTGCCACATCTAACAAACCACGTAATTAGAACCGTGCCGATAGAACACTACTGAACAATCAAAATTACAGATTGTTACAACGTCACCGCGTAGTAATATGACACTAACCCGAATAGGAAGAAAAAAATTTAGGTTGTTACATTCCCTACTGTGTGTCTTTGTAATGCTTGCTTAAGGATTACTGAGCGCACTGGTTTTGTAACAAAATCATCCATTCCGGCTTGCAGACACTTCTCTCTATCTTCGTTCATTGCATTGGCTGTTAAGGCGATAATCGGTTGTGCGAAGCCTTTTGCTCTCAATTGTTTTGTTGCCTCAATACCACAAAGCACAGGCATAGACATATCCATGAGAACTATATCAAATGGCGACTCTCTCCGTTCACGGTCCAATATTTCTATCGCTTCTTGGCCGTTGTTTGCCAGAACGACAGAATGACCTGCTTTTTCCAGCATGAGCCTAACAACCATTTGATTTGCTTTGCTATCTTCGGCAACCAAAACTCTCAGCGGTTTCACTTCGCTATTTTCCGTCTTGTCTTTTTGAACGATTTCCTGCATCGGAGGTTCAATGAGAGGAATGGTGATATAGAATGTCGTCCCAACGCCTAGTTGGCTTTCAAAGTCGATCGTACCTTGCATCATTGATACAAGCTTTTTACAAATAGAAAGCCCGAGACCGGTACCTCCGTATTTACGGGTGATACTGCCATCAGCCTGAGTAAATGGCTGAAAAATATCTCTTTTTCTTTCTGGGGCGATGCCGATCCCTGAATCTTGAACGCTGAGTTTTAACGTTCTCCCTTCCGCCCACATTGATACGTTAATTTCACCCGTATCCGAAAACTTCACTGCATTTCCAACCAGGTTTAACAAGATTTGCGTAAAACGATTACCGTCTTGATAGATGAGATTGGGCACATCATTAGAAACATCCATTTCCAACATTATGTCCTTGCTGGAAGACGCTTCTTTTAGCTGGTTAAACACCACAGAGATACATTCTCTTGGGCTCATGTTCTCGGGATGTAGCGCAAAACGAGCAGATTCTACGCGAGATAAATCTAGAACATCATTAATGATCGTCAACAAAAGATGGGCTGACTTATCCATTTGGAGAACCCATTGCTCTTGTTCTTCATTAATTGGCGACTGTTGAAGGGCATCAAGCAAACCCATTACTGCATTAAGCGGTGTCCGAATTTCATGGCTCATCATGGCAAGGAATTGTGATTTCGCGGCATTGGCTGATTCTGCCTGTCTCCTCGCCATTTGTAGTTCATGCAATCGTTGCTTTCGCGTTGTAATATCTTTTGCTGTCCCTCGGAAACCTAAGCAGTTTCCGCGCTTATCGTAATAAGGCCTACCGGAAAGGCTGATCCATTGCTCAGCTCCCTGACTAAAAACTTTCCATTCCACTTCTGAAAACGGCTGCTCTAGTTGGATTAGATCCATCAGCCTTTTCTTCACTTCAGGCTGCCGATCAAACTGGCTCATAATAGCTTGAGGTTCTGTTGAAAGCGCTTCATTTGATGGTGACGACAAATAAGTAAACTGCAGGTTATTATTGATTTCCCAGAACCAGTCCCCCGCGGTTTTAGCAAAATCTCTGAATCGCTGACGACTAGCTGTAAGCTCTTGGGTTTTAACCGAAACCAAGCACTGGAGGCGTTCTCGATAATCTATATCAATGATTGTTCGTTCAATCAGTGGTCGAAAGCGTTCGATAACTTGCTGGGCTTTGATGTCGAACCCTCCCTTTTGGGAAGAGAAGAGCAGAAGAATAGATTCGCTAGCATTCACCGTCATGCCAGTCACCAAAGCAGAACGGCAGGAGTCAAAATCTGATGCATCGAGCAAGTCGAATTCTCGTACTCTATCTGGCGCATATAAGATAACAGTTTGGCCATTCACACAGCGTGAAAATGTGCCGCCATCTTGCCATTGGAATTTTTCGACTTCGTGCGAGGTCGATACAAGACACGAATATCTATCTTCTGTATCTTTGTTTCGTGTGAGTACCAAAGCATTTTCAAATGAAACGTAACGCTCGATCACTTTAAGAAGTGTATTAAACACTTCTATTTTGTTGCTGGCCCCTGACATGGCGGAAATGGCAGAAAGGATCGCTCGGTTTTCCTCTTTGAATTTATGCTCTCGTTCTTCAACGCGATTCAATTCAAAGAGCGTTTCCTGCAACTTCTCGGATACAGCGCCCGTCATAATTCATCCTTGTGGAACAAAACAGCTGAAATCATCAAATTTCCATGAGCAATCTCGCCCCCGAGAAACTGTCCTTGCTCTCCAAACGTGAAAGGACATATAAAGGGGGCTTTCTGCATCGCGCGGTTCATATTCGCCGCAACATCATCCAATGACTCTCTAACGTGTAGCATGCACCCAGCACAATAAATCGCAATGCCCCCTATCGGATCACACGTATACCTTTCATGCTCGTTTGCAGAATCAACGACTCTCCCGGCACGAGACACTAGCATCTCTTTAGTTCCTGACATGAAATGGACGGTTTCCCCTTCACGAAGATTGCAGAACATGTTTATGCCGCCGTCATCTGATACGGAAGCAGGATGAGACAAGGTATAGTAAGGCATACCGTGAATCTCTCCGGTTTGCCTTCCTAATGGAAACAAGGTTGATTGAGCAAACAAGTCGTCTTCATCAATAGATTGTCCCGTCGCATTTTGAAACCACTGCCCATAAACCTCAGAAGCAGGCTCATTATCCAACTCAAGCAAGGTTCTACCATTGACTTTGGTCGCTACGGCACAATCACCTAACGGCGCATACCCACTGTGAAAAGAATAGCTCACTCGGGCAGAAGGAAAAAAGACCGCCATAGCGATGCCAGAGTCCGTGACACTGTCACTATTGAACAACGACCAATTACCGCTGACACCATCATCAGCAGCTGTTCCACCAATAATAGGAATGTTGACACCTAATTCACTTCGAATGGCACGAAGTATGGTTTCCTCATTACCCGGTGTGGCATGAAGGGCAATCAGGGCAGGAAGCTCTCCAGGTCTACCACTGCTTTCAATGGCTCGTTGTAAAACCTGTTTTGCACTCGTGTCTATATCAGAAGTTTCAGACAATGAGCAAAGTGCTGTTCCATATGTGCCCGCGTCATCTTGCACCGCCCATGCCGCTAAGTTATGACCGCCGACATACCCTTTTTCAGTCATTGTGCCGCGGCAAGATGAACATCCAACGATATATGCATTTGGAAATTGATGTCTAAACGCTTGCCTTAATGTTTCAGCGTCTTGCGTTTCCGTGTAGTACACCAAGATGAGCGCAGGTGAAGAGATAACAGAACGTATCTCCTCAGCGACCGCTTGCACAGCAGACATGGCATTTGAATCAGTAGACGACGATGTCGCAATTCTCATGGATTTCAGTTCTATCGTGTTTTCTACAGTTAAATCAATAATAGCGCTCTCCTTTCGGCTAACACCAGTTTTTCGGTCTAATCTTTTCGTTTAATCACTGAAATCTCTATTAATAGACGATAGAATTGCGACATCGAAGGCCAATATTTCGCTCGCCATGGATAGCCAGCTCTATTTAGTCGTAAACCAAATACAATGTTTGGGCCAACAAGTCAGTAAACGGTTGGCAGAAAAAGGAAATGTCGTCGTCTATCTTGACGACGATGAACAAGAAGGCTATCGATTGGCGGCTGAAGAGCCTCGCATTCGCTATCGTTATTGTCAGCCTAGAGATGAAGACATGATTTTGTCTGAAGTAGAATGGACACAACGGTGTGTTTCATCCATTGATGGCATTGTTGCCGTGGTGTCAGCAGCCGAGGTGCAAGGCATTCGAATGCCGCTTGAAGACCACTCCTTGTTTTCGTCCGTGGTGTTGAAAGAATCAGTACAGACTCTCCCACTCACCTATGTCATCGTTTCAAATGACGACACACAAACAGAGTCGCTAAAAGCGATACACTTAGCTTTGTGTGCCCAATCTCATTTATACGAAAAACCTAGTGCGCTTCGAGTAAATTACGTTGTGATATCAACAAAGGCGGACGAAAAACTGATGGAAAGCTCAGTGTTCTCGGATATCTCCACTGATGTCTCTAACCTGATACATTATCTAACGTCCTCACATGCCCGCGCCATCTATCGTCAGGCTTTCTATATTGAAAATCTGAGGGATAAATAAGCAGTAAAAAAGCAGCCTTCCGCTGCTTTTATGTAAGATTTTATAACCTTCACTCAATATTCGTTACCAATCACCAAAATGTTAACTCTAATCGCATAAATATTAATTTGTTGTTAAAAGTTAATTTCTATTTGATCTCGATCAATGATTAATGTCAATTTATCCCCTGCCCTATATTTAACATTGTCTGATAAAGCGTAAAGATAAGCGCGATTATTCTCAGTTACCTCGATATTTCTCACGTCGATCTTTGTCTTAACTGAGCCTCTATTAACATATAAAGACGATGGGTTGATGGCGGAATTCACTACTAGCAAGACTGACTTATCTGACTGTTTTTTAGCCAAAACTTCAACTTGAGTGCCATTCACAGTGAACTGACACCCCCCTGAAGACATCTCACATTGAAAGACATTAGTTGAATCCGAATAGTCAAATGTTCGCCAAATAAATGCCGCAATAAGTGCAGCCATAACGACTAATATTTGTATTAAACGACCGGTGGTTAATTTTTCTGCAGCCATATGACTTTGCTTTTCCCGTGTTACAGAGCTCAAAGTTTTAGTAGAAATGTTACCTAAGGGTAAACCGAGTGTGGTTAGAGACCTGTTTTTAACTGAATAAGTGAAGTATTATCAACACCGAAAATGCCACTTTTACAATAAAATAGCAATGGAATGCATCAAGTGGGTATAAATCAAGCACTATTCGCATTGCATTGCTCCTGGGTGGCATTGTGACACTAAGTCACTTTGTATATACGTGAGTGTAGTAATTAAAAAGTGGAAGCATGCAATATGAGCCAAGATAAGCAGCTTGAACTCGAATACAATTACCGCGTTGTCCGTCAATTTACCCTCGTTACAATTTTGTGGGGTATTGTGGGCATGGGTATTGGTGTTCTCATTGCCGCTCAGTTGGTATGGCCTGCGCTTAACTTCGATGTTCCATACCTGACCTACAGCCGTCTGCGTCCTCTGCATACTAATGCAGTGATCTTCGCATTCGGCACAAGTGCACTGTTCGCAACGTCTTATTACGTTGTTCAGCGCACATGTCAGGTAAAACTGTTCGGAGGAAAGCTGGCTGAATTTACTTTCTGGGGATGGCAAGCAATTATTCTATCTGCAGCAATTACCTTACCTATGGGTTACACCAGTGGTAAAGAATATGCTGAGTTAGAGTGGCCAATCGATATCGCTATTGCGGTCGTTTGGGTTTCATACGCCGTGGTTTTCTTTGGGACCATGATAAAACGTAAAACGTCCCATATTTATGTCGCAAACTGGTTCTTTGGTGCATTTATTATCACCGTTGCCGTTTTGCACATTGTGAATAGCATGGCTATCCCTGTCTCTGGCATGAAATCGTATTCGATTTACGCTGGAGCAATAGATGCCATGATCCAATGGTGGTATGGACACAACGCTGTAGGCTTCCTTTTGACTGCAGGCTTCCTAGGTATGATGTACTACTTCGTACCAAAGCAAGCTGGTCGCCCGGTTTACTCTTATCGTCTATCCATCGTTCACTTCTGGGCGCTTGTCTCTCTGTATATCTGGGCTGGTCCTCACCACCTTCACTACACTGCACTTCCAGACTGGACTCAGTCGTTGGGCATGGTGATGTCTATCGTTCTGTTCGCGCCATCTTGGGGCGGCATGATCAACGGTATCATGACCCTGTCTGGTGCTTGGCATAAACTACGTTATGACCCAATCCTTCGTTTCCTTGTGGTATCTCTGTCGTTTTACGGTATGTCCACGTTTGAAGGTCCAATGATGGCGATTAAGACGGTTAACGCCCTGTCTCACTATACCGACTGGACAATTGGTCACGTTCACTCCGGTGCATTGGGCTGGGTAGCCATGGTCTCTATTGGCGCGGTATATCACCTGATCCCTAAGTTGTTCAATCAAGAGCGCATGTACTCGCTCAACCTAATCAACGTTCACTTTTGGTTGGCAACAGTCGGTACGGTCCTATACATCGTTGCGATGTGGATTTCAGGCGTACTGCAAGGTTTGATGTGGCGTGCAGTTAACACTGACGGCACCCTGACCTACAGCTTTGTAGAATCATTAGAAGCGTCGTACCCGTTTTACTTCGTTCGATTCGTTGGTGGAGCTATCTTCCTCTCTGGCATGTTCTTGATGGCGTACAACACGTACAAAACCATCTCCGCGCCGAAAGCTAGCCTGAAAGCCGTTGAGCAACCAGCATAAGGAGATCGACGAATGAGTACTAGTCGTCACGAAATAGTAGAAAAAAACGTTGGTCTGTTGGCAATCCTAATCGTTATTGCTATCAGCTTAGGTGCACTGGTTGAAATCACGCCATTGCTTTACCAAAAGCAAACAACGGAACCTGTAGATAACCTACGTCCTTACACTGCACTAGAAATGGAAGGCCGTGATATATACATCCGCGAAGGATGTAACGTTTGTCATAGCCAAATGATTCGTCCATTCCGTGCTGAAACCGAACGTTACGGTCACTATTCCGTAGCGGGTGAAAGTGTTTGGGAGCACCCATTCTTGTGGGGTTCAAAACGTACTGGTCCTGATCTGGCTCGTGTTGGTGGTCGTTATTCTGACGAATGGCACCGCGTTCACTTGATTGATCCTCGCGCCGTTGTGCCTGAGTCAAACATGCCTGGCTTCCCTTGGTTAGCTGAAAATGTGTTATCAGGCGATACGACAGAGAGAAAACTGACAGTTTTCCGAGATATGTTCGGCGTGCCATACACCGACGAGCAAATCGAGAACGCACAAGCTGACGTTCAAGGAAAAACTGAAATGGAAGCATTAATTGCTTACCTTCAGTCTCTCGGCCACGCAATGAAGTAAGGAATCGTTATGGAAATTGTTTCGTTCCATAGTATCTGGACACTCGTAATTTTTGTGAGCTTCATTGGGATAGTGCTTTGGGCCTACAGCAGCCGTCGTAAAACGGAATTTGAAGACGCTGCGAACCTTGTCTTTGCGGATGAGGAAAAAGGTGCAAAAAAGACAGGAGAAGATAACAAATGACGACATTTTGGAGTCTATTTATCACTGTCATTGTCGTCGGTACGCTAGTTGGGTGTGCTGCACTGATTATTTGGTGTGGCAAAGACCTTAAAGGTATTGCTGACGGTGAAGATATGGGCCACGAATACGATGGTATTCGTGAATTGAATAACCCCCTACCGAAATGGTGGTCCTACATGTTTTGGGCAACCATTGTATTCGGTGCCGTTTACTTGGCGCTTTATCCAGGCCTAGGAAACTTCCAAGGGTTATTCAATTGGCAGAGTTCAGCGCAGAACGTCAAAAACATCGAGCAATCTCGTGAATTGATGGTAAATAGCGAGGGTATTGACCAATATGCTCGTGAATTATCTTCTGCAAACGAGATCTTTGGAGAGACCTTCCGTCAGCTTGCTTACCAGCCTGGTAGCGATGAGCTACTTGAAATTACTGAAATCGCCAAGAACCCAGAAGCGGTTAAAGTGGGACAGCGCTTGTTCATTCAGAACTGTGCTCAGTGCCACGGCTCTGACGCTCGCGGTCAGTCAGGTTTCCCGAACCTAACTGATAAAGCATGGTTGTATGGCGGTGAGCCTGAAGCTATCAAAGCTACTTTGTTACATGGTCGTGTCGGTAACATGCCAGCATGGTTAGATGCATTTGGTGAAGATGGTGTTAAGGAAGTTTCTGCGTATGCTCTGAGCCTTTCAGGTCGTAAAGTGAATGCAGAAGAAGCGGCGAAAGGTAAAGCGCGCTTTGTTGTTTGTGCCGCATGTCATGGTACGGATGGTAAAGGTAACCCTGCCTTTGGTGCACCTGACCTAACAGATAACGTCTGGTTATTTGGTGGCTCTCGTAAAGCCGTTGAAGATACCGTTCGCTATGGGCGTCAAGGCGTGATGCCAGCATGGAAAGATATTTTGGACGAAGATAAGATCCAACTTCTTTCTGCGTATGTTTGGCAACTAAGCAATACACAAAATCAATAAGAAGTCGTTGTTGTTAAGCCCCTGCATTCAGGGGCTTTTTTACCCAAGAAATTAGTAAATACAGGAAAGCGATATGAACAAACCATGGTATAAGCAGTTCTGGCCTTGGTTCCTGATTGCATTGCCCGGCACAGTTGTCGTTGCCAGCTTATTCACCTTCACGTTATTCAGCAAAAATCAGGTTTCTCTCGTCGCAGAAGATTATTACAAAGAAGGCAAAGGCATTAATCAGGACCTTTCTCGACTTCGTCATGCCGATTCCTTATCACTGTCTGCGTTTTTAACGATGCAAGAAGACTCTGCCGTGTTCACCCTCGACAAGGGTCAACTCAAGCAATTCCCTACCCTAAAAGTGACATTCCAGCACCGTACCCTTGCTAACAAAGATATTGAACAAATGGTCAATGCTGACCTTAATGGTCGTTATCGTATCGCTCTCTCAGAGCCACTTGAAGGACCTTGGTATATCGAACTTAATGCGTTTGATGGCTCTTGGGCACTGAATGGACGTGCAAACCTCCCATCTTCAGAACCTGTTAAGTTGTATGGTCAGATCAAGGAATGACGCAAGATTGTTATCACTGCGGAGAGCCAGTATTAACTGGTGACTCCTACCAAGTCGAAATTCAGGGCACAAACCGTACGATGTGCTGTCCGGGTTGTGAGGCCGTTGCAACAACCATCGTTGCGAACGGCTTAACCTCATATTACGAGTACCGCACTGCACCTGCAGAAAGAGCAAACCTCGTCCCAGAAGAGCTTCAATCCCTCAGCCTTTACGACAACGAAGATGTTCAGCAAGAGTTTGTCCGCCATGAGAACGGTATTGATGAAGTTATTCTCTCTGTCGATGGCGTTTCCTGTGCCGCCTGTGCTTGGTTAATCGAGAAACAAATCAGCGCCCAAGCTGGCGTCTCTCGTATTCAAGTGAATACGACCACAAATCGCGCCACACTGCGCTGGGATCCGTCAAAAGCCAAACTAAGTACGTTACTTGGGGAAATTCATAACCTCGGTTACAAAGCCGCGCCTTTCGAGGCTGATAATCAAGAAGCGCAATATCACCGTACGATGAAGCAATACCTTTATAAGTTGGGTGTTGCTGGCCTCGCAACCATGCAGGTTATGATGCTGGCCGTTGCTATGTATTTCGAAGTCTTTGGTGATATGGATGAATCTTTCCGAAATTATTTCCGTTGGGTCAGTTTGATCTTTGCCACTCCGGTTCTGCTGTATTCGGCCATGCCGTTCTACATCAATGCGTGGCGTAACTTGAAAGCAAGAACACTCGGTATGGATGTTCCCGTATCCATTGCGTTGTTATTCGCCTATTTTGCTAGCTTATATGCCACTGTCACCGGCGTCGGCGAGGTGTTTTTCGAATCGATTGCGATGTTTACCTTCTTTTTGCTTGTTGGTCGTTTCCTTGAAATGCGTGCGCGTCGAACAGCGGCAGCGGCAAGTGCAAATTTACTTAAGCTGATACCGCGTTTAGCAACACTCGATTCTGGTGAGCAAATCCCGGCCAAATCACTGTCGGTCGGTCATATCGTTCGCGTGCTTCCAGGAGAACCCTTTCCTGCTGATGGCGTTATTACTGAAGGCGTCACCACCGTTGATGAATCCATGCTAACCGGTGAGTCGATGCCAGAAGCTCGTGAGTCTGGTCACTCAGTATTTGCAGGAACGCTCAACATTGATGGTAATGTTAATGTGAAAGTGTCAGCAGAGAAAAAGGACTCCTTGATTGCCCATATCGTGCAGCTTCAAGATGAAGCGCAACTCGCGAAACCGCGAGTTGCTCAAATAGCCGATATCGTCGCTAGGTATTTCGTGGCGGCCATCTTGTTGATCTCTGCGTTAACTTGGTGGTATTGGCAGAGCCATCGCCCTGACGATGCCTTTTGGATCATGTTGTCGGTATTAGTGGCTACCTGTCCATGTGCCCTGTCTCTAGCTACACCCACTGCGTTGACATGCTCGACGTCGACATTTGGAAGGCTCGGGATCTTACTACGTCGCGGTCACGTCTTTGAAACGCTGACTAAGGTTAACCGGGTTATTGTCGACAAGACAGGCACACTCACAGAAGGCAATATCACCTTATCGCACAGTGCGACTTATGGTGGTACATCTTCTGAGCAAGCTTTTAGTATTGCTGCAGCGCTAGAATCATACGCTAACCATCCAATCGCAGAAGCATTCTGCGACATTGAAGCGGCAGATGGCATTACGCAGGTTGAAAATGTTATTGGTGAAGGCTTGAAAGGCATTTACCTTGGTCAAGAATGGCGAATTGGTAAGCCCGAGTTTGCATTAACAAACGCGCATGAAGCCAAAACGATAGACCATCAGATTTGGCTCTCTTGTGAAGGTGAAAAAGTTGCCTCTTTCCAACTCGTAGACCCTATCCGTGTAAGCAGTAAAGCGCTTATCGATAAGTTTCACGAAGCTGGCATTGCGGTAACAATGCTAACCGGTGATAACTCAAAAACAGCCCAAGCCGTTGCGACACAACTTGGCATTGATGAGCTTGTTTCTGGCGTGTCACCGCAAGGTAAACTTGATTACCTTAACTCCCTGCCAAAAGACCAAATCACGATGATGATTGGAGATGGTGTCAATGACGCCCCTGTATTGGCTGGTGCTCACCTCTCTGTTGCTATGGGGGGCGGGACTGATGTCGCGAAAGCGTCAGCGGATATGGTATTACTGGGTGATGATCTTACAAAGCTCCTTGATGCGCGTCATTTGGCGGGTTTTACGCAAAAGATAATCCGCCAGAATCTTGCTTGGGCACTAGGCTACAACCTCGTTATTTTGCCGCTTGCCGTAATGGGTTTTGTTGCTCCATACATTGCCGTTGCAGGTATGTCAGGTAGCTCCGTCATTGTGGTCACCAACTCTTTGCGTCTCTTTAAGAAAGACCTTATCGAACGCTTAAAGGATAAGTAGTTATGGAAAGCCTGTATATTCTAATACCTATAGCCATTTTGCTTGTCTGTGTTGCTGTCGGCATTTTCATTTGGGCGGTAAAAACCGAACAATTTGAAGATCTGGAGCGTCAGGGAATGAATATTCTTCTTGATGACGACAGCGAACCAGCAAGCACAAAAAATAGGCCTGATAGTTCGGAAGAACAGTAATGCCGTACGCTGATTTCATTGCTGCATTTATGGTTGGCCTCTTGGGGGCCGGCCATTGCTTAGGGATGTGTGGTGGCGTCGCTGCCGCCGTTTCCTTTGGCACGCCTACTGACAAAAGTAAAATGCCATTTTTACTTTTTTACAATGGCGGACGACTGTTGTCTTATAGCGTCATTGGAGCAATTGGTGGCGGCGTAGTTTCCGGTGTTATCGGTATTAGTCAAATGTCTCAAGGGCTCATTTGGTTGCGACTAGCTGCTGCTATCATGATGATTTTATTAGCACTATATATAGGACAGTTCTGGAACGGACTGTCTTATGTAGAGAGAATTGGTAAAGTACTGTGGAGACATATCTCTCCCCTATCTTCTAGATTTCTACCGTTGAGAAGCCCATGGGCAGCACTTCCATTTGGCATGATCTGGGGGTGGTTGCCATGCGGATTGGTTTATTCAGCGTTAAGTTGGGCAGCAGTATCTGGTAATGCGTTACATGGATTATTGATAATGCTCGCATTTGGCCTAGGAACGCTCCCTGCAATGCTACTTATTGGCTCTTTTGCTGAAGCAGCCAAAAAGTTACTTAACAACCTGATTTTTAGAAGATTCTCATCGATGATACTACTAATGTACGGAATAGTTACCGCTTATTCTGTATACAATCAGTTGTACTAAGGCTCGATTTATCATGTAGAAGTGGTAAAATATTGACTCAAATCAATTTGGCAAAGCAGGCTCATGATTCAAGACAAGATCATCACTAAACGAGTTCAATCCGGCGGGTGCGCAATCCATTGTCAGGACTGCAGTATCAGTCAGCTCTGTATCCCTTTCACCTTGAGTGAAAGTGAGCTAAATCAGCTTGACCAAATTATTGAACGGAAGAAGCCAATTCAAAAAGGTCAGCCATTGTTCCAAGCAGGCGACGCACTTCGTTCACTTTATGCCATTCGCTCAGGTACGATAAAAAGCTACACCATCACAGAGCAAGGTGATGAGCAAATCACTGCATTCCATCTGGCTGGTGATCTCGTCGGCTTCGACGCTATTAATCACATGTCTCACCCTAGCTTTGCCCAAGCTCTTGAAACCTCAATGGTTTGTGAAATCCCTTTTGAGATACTTGATGACCTTTCAGGTAAAATGCCGAAACTTCGTCAACAAATCATGCGATTAATGAGTAGCGAAATTAAAGGGGATCAAGAAATGATCCTACTTTTGTCAAAGAAAAATGCTGAAGAGCGTTTAGCTGCGTTTCTGCATACTTTGTCTACTCGATTCTCGCAGCGCGGATTCTCTGCAAAAGAGTTTCGCCTTACTATGACTCGTGGTGATATTGGTAATTATCTCGGCCTAACGGTTGAAACGATCAGCCGCTTACTTGGACGTTTCCAGAAAAGCGAAATGTTAAGCGTAAAAGGCAAATACATTACGATACTAGACCAAGAAGAACTGGGCCGACTCGCTGGAATCAGCAAGTAACTCGCTCTCACAAATTGACAAATTTCCCAATGGCGCTTTACGCGCCATTTCTCTTTTTTACGTTTATATATCTGAATTTATCTCACTATCCGCTAAGATTGCGTTACAGTAAAGTATCGGCATCACCAAGCTGGAGGTTTGTTATGAACAGATATACCAACTTGCTCGTGGCTATCGATCCCGACCACGAAGAACAGCCCGCACTCTCGCGAGCACTTGATATCGCCAGAAAATCGTCTGCCGATGTTAAGCTTACCCTTTTCCTTGCTATCTACGACTTTTCTTACGAAATGACCTCGATGCTATCAGCAGAAGAGCGTCAAGCTATGCGTTCCGGTGTACTTCGTCAACGTGAAGAATGGGTTGCCTCATTGGTGACAGCCCAAGACACACAAGGCGTTGAAGTGATTCCCCATGTTGTTTGGCACAATCGCCCTTACGAAAGCATGATTGCCCAGGTGTTTGATAGCAATCATGACCTATTAGTCAAAGCGACACACGAGCACGATAAACTAGGCTCCGTTATTTTCACCCCGACAGACTGGCATTTACTCCGAAAATGTCCTTGTCCCGTTTTATTGGTCAAAGAACACGGTTGGCCAGAAAACGGTAAAATACTCACTGCCGTCAATGTGTCTTCCGAAAACGAAACGCATATACCGCTTAATGACAAGCTCATAGATGAGTCAAATGCGATGAGCAAATTGCTCAATGCAGAAGTTAACCTCGTCAATGCTTACCCTGCAACACCCGTCAATGTCACGATTGAGTTACCAGAGTTTGATCCTGCATCTTACACTGATGCTGTTCGAGGCCATCATTTACTTGAAATGAAAGCGCTAAGGCAAAAACATGGTATTGACGAAGCGCAGACATATTGTCAGGAGGGATTGCCAGAAGATGTTATTCCTGCAGTGGCTAAACAGCTCGATGCAGAATTAGTCATACTTGGAACGACGGGGCGTGTTGGTTTATCTGCCATATTTATTGGCAACACCGCTGAGCATACCATCGACCAATTAAACTGTGATGTGTTGGCGATAAAGCCCGATGGCTACGTGAGTCCTCTCGCACCAAATCTTTCCTAGTTACAAACCTTTCTCCAAGTAAAACAAGCGCTTTCTGCGCTTGTTTTATTTGGATACCACCAATGGAACATATTCATTATCACGGAAATAATATCAGGCTTCACAGTTCCATCATTCGACCTATCCTATTGAATGTATTCTCATTGTTAAGCCAGAATTTTAGGAAATGCCCCTTTAGTCTAATCTGACAACAATATCAGTAGGCTATTAAAATGAAACGGATTTCACTTGTATTTGTTCTCGCCATATTCCTTTTTGGATGTAATGACGAAAACAACATATCAACGACGCCATCTTCACCCAACCAAGAGCAGGAACCAGAACAAGACTCAGGAAATGATAGCGCAGACAAAGAGAAACAAGAGGACGAGGAACAAGCGTTATCCGAATCACCTGCCGAGGTTATAAAACGAGAGCTAGAACAGTCTTATCTGCGCCATGCTCCCAACCTTGATCGGGATAGCAGCCTTACAGGGACTGACAACAATGGTAATGGAGTCAGAGATGATATCGATGTAATCATCAACGATATAACTTCAGACACACCGATCAAAGAAGCGCTCGTGCAAGTAGCGACCTCTTACCAAAAAGAATTGACGGTAGATTGGGGAGTCCTTTCTGATGAAGAAGCGAAGTCAATGCAACGAACCTTGTTTTCAGATATGTCTAAGGCGTCTCAATGCTTGGGGGAAACGCTAGGTGCTGGATTTTCAGGCCCTTCTCGCATACTAAAAGCCCTGACYTATAACACTAAGAATCGCTCCCTGCATTTCATCAAAAGTAATAGCATCGCTGATGGAATGGCTTTCACTGTAGGAGGATTCGAAGATGCATGTGAATAAATCATCCTTTGTCGCCTTACTACTCGCTCTATTTTCAGTACAAACTTTTGCTTCCGCTCCCAACACCTGCAAAGTGGAGGACTATGGCCTCGTATTTTTCAATGGTGTTTTAACAGACAAGTATGAAGCTCAAAGCAATGTGTTAGAAACGCGTTTTGCTCTTGGAATCAATAACTCATATAACTCTGAAAAGCTTACGTACGTTCTCGCCTATAACGAAACAGAAAAGGGAGACGGCTTTGTCGGCGCATTGAGAGACTTTGCAGAGACCTTTGAGCAACGAGCTGATGAAATTGATGTCCGGCTATCTGATCGGTGGGAGCTTTTTTGGTTAGTACTTAGCGGACAACAATCATCAAACATATGGGACTACTTGGGCGATGTACTTTCGAGTTATCTAGACCTATTCGCGGAGGTTCTCACTGAACAGCGTCATGACGTTATCAACAAGATGCTGGGTTTCCTTTACGACAATCAGGCAGAGCTCGAAACAAGCCAAGAGCATAAAGCACTGTTAGACGCGCTTATGTGGCAAGGAAACAAAGTCGTCTTGTTGGCTCATTCACAAGGCAACCTTTTCATGAATAAAGCTTATGAACATGTAAAAAACGTCAAGGCTTATTCATCAGGCGCAGTTAAAGCTGTCCACGTAGCACCCGCATCACCAACGCTAAACGGCCCATATATACTTTCTAGTGGTGATGCAGTCATCAACTCGCTTGATGTACTCACAGGTCGTGGATTAAAAGCCAATTACGTTTGGCCGCCAGCAGTCCTTCATACTGACCCTCTAGGGCATAACTATATTGATGTCTATCTCAATGCCCCTTCAGGGCTTAAGTCTAGAGTCGTAACCATGATTAAATCTGAATTACTCAGTGTTAGTAAACCTGAAATGAAGGATTATCTTGTGGAGCTAAAACTCACGCCAAAATTTAATTTCAGTGGATACTATACTGCTGTCCTTGGACAAACCGATTACAAGAACAAACTCTATCGTTCCGGATATACCAACTATGATCCGAGCAACCCTCCTAACAATCAAGAACTCGCTGATGGTGTTGACTATAGAGGTTCACTCAAGCTCTCTTCCAACCAAGACCTCAAACCAACTCCTCTCAATTCAAAACCATTGAATGGTTATGAGGTATTACAATGTGGCGATGAAAAAGAGAGAGACTGGCTTAAACATGGTAGCTATATGTTAACCACCTATTTCCCTTTTAATTCAGCCAAACACCTGAGGCTCGATGGTATCCCTCAGCCTGCTACAGAGGTTGAAATTACAGACAGATTTGATGAAAAGTTAAACATCAAGCACGCTCTGTTTCCCGGAAATGGGGGAAGCACCTCTAATCACTACATAGCTTGCGTTGATATGGCGCTTCTCACTGTGGTTACCTTGGATCAATCGGATTACGACGCCCACGATAAGTTGTTCAAAGAGAATAAACTAACCAAACCATCGAAATTGAAGCTAGAAGAAGTAAGGCCAATCTGCGTCCCCCATTAACCGTCATAAGAGAGCACACTACCAACGTATGTGCTCTCTTTCTTCTCCTTTGAACACGGTACACTAGCATCCTGTCACGAAATCCGTATCATACGCGCCAAACCCTCGCATCAAGCACTGACGAGATAAGCTCACAGCGAACTCTTCAACCTATTGCCTGCTTGTTGGCGTAGAGATATTTCAGAGGCACACAGTATTACCATGTTGAATCAAGAACTCACAAAATCACAAAAGTACAATCAGAACAAACTGCAAAAGCGCATTCGCCGTAACACAGGCCAAGCTATTGCTGACTTTAATATGATCGAAGACGGCGACCGCATCATGGTCTGCCTAAGCGGTGGCAAAGACAGCTACACCATGTTAGAGATCCTTCAAAGCTTGCAGAAAAGCGCGCCAATTTCGTTTGAACTGATTGCGGTAAACCTGGATCAAAAACAGCCAGGTTTCCCTTCACATGTTTTGCCTGAGTACCTTGAGAAACTTGGTGTTCAGTACAAGATTGTGGAAGAAGACACTTACTCTATCGTTAAAGACAAAGTGCCTGAAGGTAAAACGACGTGTTCGCTATGCTCTCGCCTGCGTCGCGGTATTCTATACCGCACGGCAAAAGAGCTTGGCTGCACGAAAATCGCGCTGGGTCACCACCGTGACGATATCCTTGAAACCATGTTCCTCAACATTTTCTATGGCGGAAAATTGAAAGGTATGCCGCCTAAATTGGTTTCTGATAATGGCGAACATGTTGTTATTCGTCCATTGGCTTACTGCCGTGAGAAAGACATCGAGCGATATGCACAATCGGCAGAGTTTCCAATTATTCCGTGCAACCTTTGTGGTTCTCAACCGAACCTTCAACGCCAAGTGATCAAAGAAATGCTTCGCGATTGGGATAAGCGTTTCCCTGGCCGCATTGAAACCATGTTCACTGCTATGCAAAACGTTGTGCCTTCTCACTTAGCGGACTTTAACTTGTTCGACTTCAAGAGCATCAACAAAGAATCAGGCGTGATCAACGGCGGTGACACCGCATTCGACAAAGAGCAATTCACTGATGTTTCGCCGTCACAAGACGACGTGATTGAAGTTGACCCAGCAATGGCGCTGAACGTTGTTCAGGTAAGCTGATAAAACCAACGATTAAAAAAAAGAGCCCGCAATGCGGGCTCTTTTTTTTATGGCATTACCGTCTCTCGAGGTAAGTCAGCTTTGCGGTATCCAAGGTGTTACTTTTACTGGGGTTCGCTCAAATAACACGCGCTCACCTTCTTTAAGATCAGCTAGCTTCAAAACGGCCACGTTACCAACAACTTCGATCACCCTCCCTTCTGAAGTTGAAAGTGAACTCGGTGCTTGATCAAAGTGGACAGAAACACCTTCAACATCTGGCATAAACCATGATGAGAACATGCCACCCAAATCCTGCATCATTGCTGTCATTTGTGGTACTAGGTGACCTAGCTCCTGCTCAGACAACTCCTTCTCATAGGTCTCTTTAGCCAAGACTTGGAAAGAAACATCACAAGGCGTCTCACCTTCCGTT
Organism: Enterovibrio makurazakiensis; assembly: GCF_050336585.1. Taxonomy (NCBI): domain Bacteria; kingdom Pseudomonadati; phylum Pseudomonadota; class Gammaproteobacteria; order Vibrionales; family Vibrionaceae; genus Enterovibrio; species Enterovibrio makurazakiensis. Next base: position 61,384 of record NZ_JAKJSE010000010.1, on the reverse strand, counting down.
TGGATAAACACATCAGGATTCACCTGACGGAGTCGATTATCAATCGGCAGTGGGAGCTCTTGGGAATCAGGAATGACAAATTCTTCGTAGTTTTTCTTTTTTACCATCCACGCTTTCGTAATGGTGCAAACTTTCCCCGTTTCTGGGGCAACCATAAAGTAACCTATTTTCACATCAGGGTGGTTTTCACCAAGGTTGTGCTTTAATTGGCTATACAATTTACTGTAACTAAATTCAATCTGCACTGCGCTGACAGGCAGTGAAATTACAGCTGCAATGACAGCAGCCGTAAGTCCTTTGATCATCCTTGGCTCCAATATTTTTCGTTATAACGAATCATGCCCTGCACTTCATCAACATATGCCTGACCGCGTTCCGAATAACTACCCAAACCGTTCGAAAGTGCCACCCCTGTGATAGGCTTACCTTGTTTTCTAAGATCAGCTCGAATATCACGTAGTGACGAGTATGCTTTGTTACGATTTACGTTAAGAAAATACGCGCGAACAGACTGGTAGGCATCTTTAAATGCGGCAACTTCGTGTGTTTTACCTTGGCTTCGTGCACTTGGCACCATGCCGCAGCCCGAAGTGTAACACCACTGTCCGAAGTAGTTATTACCCTCACGAGCAAATCGTGACGTACCCCACCCAGACTCTTTCGCCGCTTGGCTGAGTACCAAATCACTCGGGATAATATCAACACGTTTCAACGCTTCATCGAACCACGCTTTATCAGCACCAGATTCTGGAAGAGGCAGATTAAAAAGCTCCGCCACCTTAGCAAGGAAAGCCAGGTCATCTTTCGTCGGAGACGCCGTATCAGACAATTGAGTTAAACGCACTCTCGCTTTTTCAATCAAGCCATTGATGTAATCCACACCTGGCTTTAAAAAAGCGACAAACGCTCTCTTCTTTTCATCCACGATTTCATATTTAGCAAAATCGGGCTTCACCACCATTTCTGGTGGCGGAGAAGCCTGTTGAAGTTGGTCAATTCGAGTTGTGGGTGCTTGGGGAGCGTCGCTACACGCAGAAATAAACAGAGCCGAAGCCAGTACAGCATAGGAGAGCTTCATTTACGCGTTGAAAACCTCTTTATTACCGCCATCCGATGGGGAATCATCATCCCCTTCTTGTGACACGGTCACTTCAATACCTACACCGAACATTTCTCTATAGATCACACCTTTCACGTTAAACATAAAAGGCAGAGCAAACAGCAGTGCGATACCGCCTGTCGCATAAGAGAACACGAACAAAATTGCAATGACGATGTAAACCAAGCTCAATGGTATCAGCTTTTTGATGATCGCTCTAAACGAAACAATCATCGCCTCCACGGGGCGCAGGCGTTTTTCGCAGATTAGTAGAATGGTCATTGAAAATGTAATACCAAGGAAAACACCGAACAATGGAATAATCTGGCTTCCTACACTTTGCAGGGCCGAAATGAAACCCATCGCAATTGTCACGGCTAGCGCAAAGGCCATCCCTTTAATAATGTGTCTAGGCTTGGTACGGAAACCAATAGCATGGCTTAAGCCCATTAAACTCGCTCCCGCATACAGCGGCGCACTTAACACCGTCGTTGCGAAAAGCGCTATTCGTCCTGATGCCAATAAATCTTCATTCATCGGCGCTTTACCTAACAACGCATCAAACAGCACCATGGGCGAGTCTTGCATTATCGATAACGCGACTAAGAAAATGGCAACATTGGCTCCAGCCAACAGTAACGTGGCTGGTAAAAATCGCCAGAAGTGCTTCTGCGTCAATTTTAGGGCTTCTTGGACCACACTCGATGCACTCAGGGTGTAATCCCCTGTCAGTGCATTCTCTAATGTCCCGCCAACGTGAAGTGCATTGCTCAATTGTTGTTTATTCATAGCAAAGTAACTTTTGTCTTTAGCCTAAGAAAATTCCGTCTTTATAAAGTTATAGGTGATATTTTTTGAACTCGTCTCAAAGTGATGCATTTTTAGGCAGCGAATTAACGCGCTATACTACTCAACGCTTGCGTGGCGGATTTCGCGATGGAGTTCACAAACCGCATTTTGGTTGATGTTTCCGCACATCTCGGTTATCTCGCAGATAATGGGCATTATTTTGCCCTCTAAATACAAAAAAACGCTTTAACTTCATGGTTTGCACGTCTATCATGCGCCGTCTACTTTTTGGGGAATTTTTTCTAGCTAATCGCCCGTGGTGTAAGGAGAGAGAGTAGAATTGAACGCGACACAACCAATGAAAAAACCCGTTGTACAACTGAAGGGACTTTGTAAGAGTTTCGATGGTAAAGAGATCATCTCTAAATTTGATCTCGAGATAAACAACGGCGAGTTTTTGACAATCCTAGGTCCGTCCGGTTGTGGCAAGACCACAGTACTTCGTTTGATTGCTGGTCTTGAAGATGCAGACGATGGCCAAATTATTATTGACGATCAAGATGTGACTGCAATCCCCGCAGAACACAGACACGTTAATACCGTATTTCAGAGCTACGCGCTTTTCCCGCACATGACTGTGTTCGAAAACGTCGCTTTCGGTCTGCGCATGCAGAAAGTAAACGAAAGTGAAATCGAACCGCGTGTTATGGAAGCATTGCGCATGGTTCAGCTTGAGAAGTTTGCCCCTCGCAAGCCGCATCAACTTTCCGGTGGTCAGCAACAACGCGTCGCTATTGCGCGTGCTGTTGTTAATAAGCCAAAAGTGTTGTTGCTCGATGAGTCGCTTTCCGCACTGGATTACAAACTCCGTAAACAGATGCAGAATGAGCTTAAGCAGCTTCAACGTAAGCTAGGCATTACCTTCATTTTCGTGACTCACGATCAAGAAGAAGCCCTGTCCATGTCCGACCGTATCATAGTGATGCAGTCAGGTGATGTGGTGCAAGACGGCACGCCGCGAGAAATTTACGAAGAACCCGCCAACCTTTTTGTCGCCCGCTTCATTGGCGAAATCAATGTGTTTGACGCTCATGTAATTGCTCGAATCGATGCAGAGCGCATTACTGCCACCGTCGAAGGCCAGGAATGTCAGGTTTATTGCAAACTTGATGTGAGCGCTGGTGACAAAGTGAAAGTACTGCTTCGCCCTGAGGATCTTCGCATTGAAGAAATCAGTGCTTCAGAATCTGGCAATGGCATTGTGGGTTATGTTCGCGAACGTAACTACAAAGGCATGACTTTAGATTCTGTGCTTGAACTTGAGTCCGGCATGTCTGTCATGGTGAGTGAGTTCTTCAACGAAGATGATCCAGATGTTGATCACTCATTAGATCAGAAAGTGGCGATTACCTGGGTTGAAAGCTGGGAAGTGGTGCTACCTGATGAAGAAGCTTAATCTCCAAAACGCCATCATTGGTGTCATTGTAGGTTGGTTGCTGCTGTTCGTCATGATCCCGAACCTGATGATTATTATCACCAGTTTCCTAACTCGCGATGATGCAAACCTGATTGAGATGACCTTCACCTTGAGCAACTACGCCAAGTTGATGGATCCACTTTACGCAAAAGTGGTATGGCACTCCTTCTACATGGCTGCCATAGCCACCTTGCTGTGTTTGTTGATTGGCTACCCATTCGCTTACATCATTTCTCGCATGCCAAAAAAAATGCGCCCATTTATGTTGTTTATGGTGATCGTCCCTTTCTGGACGAACTCCTTGATCCGCACATATGGTCTAAAAATATTTTTGGGGACGCGTGGCCTGTTAAACGATGGTTTGCTCACTCTCGGTTTGATTGAAAAGCCGCTTCGCATCATGTACACCGAGTATGCGGTGATGATTGGCTTGGTTTATATTCTTCTGCCTTTCATGATTCTTCCGTTGTACTCAAGCATCGAAAAACTTGATAACAGCTACCTTGAAGCTGCGAAAGATTTGGGTGCAAGCAAATTCCAAGCCTTCGTAAAGGTAATTCTACCGCTGACGACGCCTGGCATTATTGCTGGCTGTCTATTAGTTCTCCTACCCGCTCTTGGCATGTTCTACGTGTCAGATCTATTGGGTGGTGCTAAGAACTTGTTAATTGGTAACGTCATCAAGAGTCAGATACTCAACGTTCGCGACTGGCCATTTGGTTCGGCAGCGAGTATTTCTCTGACAGTATTGATGGGCCTAATGCTCTTCGCCTATTGGCGTGTCGGCAAGCTAATCAACAAGAAGGTAGAGCTGGAATGAGTCGTTTCTTTAAAACCAGCTTTATGTCGCTGGTCTATGCATTCTTATACATCCCGATCGTCATCCTTATCGTTAACTCGTTCAACGAAAGTAAGTTTGGTATCGAATGGAAAGGTTTTACCACTAAGTGGTACACCCAACTGCTAAGCAACGATAGCTTGGTACAAGCGGCTGGAAACTCTCTGACGATTGCGGTGTTTTCCGCAACTGCGGCTGCCGTTATTGGTAGTCTGACAGCAGTGGCACTCTATCGTTATCGTTTCCGTGGAAAGAACTTCGTCAACGGCATGCTATTTGTAGTGATGATGTCTCCAGACATCGTTATGGCAATTTCTCTGCTGGCGTTGTTCGTACTACTCGGCGCACAGTTAGGCTTTTTGACACTACTTTTGTCTCACATTACCTTCTGTTTACCGTTTGTAGTTGTCACCGTTTACAGCCGACTCAATGGCTTCGATCTTCGTATGCTTGAAGCTGCTAAAGATTTGGCGGCTAGCGAGTGGGTGATTTTAACTAAAATCATTCTTCCTCTTGCGGCACCGGCCGTGGCGGCTGGTTGGTTACTCAGCTTTACCCTTTCTTTGGATGATGTGATTGTCAGTTCATTCGTTACTGGGCCAAGTTACGAAATCTTACCGTTGAAGATCTATTCGATGGTCAAGGTTGGCGTATCGCCAGAAGTGAACGCACTTGCAACACTGATGCTGATCGTATCTCTCGTGTTAGTTATTTTCTCTCAACTGCTGGCACGCGATAAAGTTCGATAGCTAAGCGAAGGCGAGTGGTGAGTTTTTCTCCCCCTCGCCTTTTTAGTTTTCGCACTATTCAGTCACGGATGGCGCAGCCTACCCGTTATTCTAAATAATCAATACCGACGAAAATCACAGGAGTTGTCGATGAAACTCTGGTCTAAATTTGTGCTGGGAAGCTCTCTAGCCTTCTCTCTTTTCTCTCATGCTGCTGTTTCAGCTGAAAATGAACTCTATTTCTACAATTGGTCTGAATATATTCCCACGGAAGTTCTAGAAGAATTTACCGAAGAGACGGGCATTAAAGTCATTTACTCAACGTATGAGTCGAATGAGAGCATGTACGCCAAACTGAAAACGCACCCTGAAGGCTACGATCTTGTTGTACCTTCGACGTATTACGTCAAGAAAATGCGTGACGAAGGTATGCTCCAACCTATCGATAAATCGAAATTGAGCCATTTCGCAGGTCTAGATCCAAACAACCTCAACAAACCTTTTGACCCAAACAACGATTATTCTATTCCTTATATTTGGGGTGCGACAGGCATTGGGGTTAACACCGACGTCCTTGAAAAAGACAGTGTTAGCTCGTGGGCCGATCTTTGGAGTCCTGACTACGAAGGTCAGTTGTTGATGATGGATGATGCGCGTGAGTTCTTCCACATTGCTCTTACTAAGCTTGGATATTCTGCAAACACCACCAACCCAGAAGAAATCAAACAGGCTTACGAAGAACTGAAGAAGATCATGCCAAACGTGCTGGTATTCAACTCAGATTTCCCTGCAAACCCTTACATGGCAGGTGAAGTAGCGCTGGGTATGCTCTGGAACGGTTCTGCTTATATCGCTCGTAGCGAAGGCGCACCTGTTGATATCGTATGGCCAGAAGAAGGCGCGATTTTCTGGATGGACAACCTTGCCATTCCAGCAACAGCTAAGAATGCGGATTCTGCGCACCAAATGATTAATTTCCTTCTTCGCCCTGAAATCGCGGCGCGTCTTGCTATTGAAATTGGCTACCCTACGCCAGTAAAAGCGGCTTATCCGCTTCTTCCAAAAGCGTTCAAGGACGACCCTAGCGTTTACCCACCGCAAGAGGTGATGGAAAAAGGCGAATGGCAAAGCTCTGTCGGTGAAGCAAATGTGCTTTACGAAGAGTACTTCCAAAAGCTTAAAGCGGGTCAATAGATCAGCGAGAAATACTAAGCCACTCTATTAAGTGGCAGACACAGAAAAGCGGCTTAAAAGCCGCTTTTTTTGTTTGACTAAAAACACGACGATATGAAACCGCTGATCATTCTTGTAGTGCGAGTAACTCTGCAACCAATTGAGGGACCAACACACTCGCCTTTCCATAGCGTTTGTCATCGAATTCACTTTCCACCGCACTTGGCTCAAGGTTGATTTCAATCGTTTTTGCACCACCTATCGAAGCTTCATGGACAAAGCCAGCAGCGGGATAAACTGAGCCTGACGTGCCAATTGATACGAAAAGATCGGCTTTTAGTAACGCATCATGAATTTTATCCATGGCAATCGGCATTTCACCAAACCAAACCACATGAGGCCTCATGGGTGAAGGCATTTGGCAGCAATGGCAGGCATCATCCACAGAAATATCACCCGTCCAGTCCACGACCTGATTTGAATAACTACATCGGGCCTTCAATAGCTCGCCATGCATATGAATAACATTCTCGCTGCCGGCTCGCTCGTGTAGATTATCAATGTTCTGAGTCACGATAGTAACGGTGCCTTCAAGATCGCGCTCCAATTGTGATAATGCTTCATGCGCTAGGTTGGGTGCCACGCCTGACTGCAACTGAATTCTTCGCTGATTATAAAATGTTTGCACCAAAGCGGGATTCCTTGCAAACCCTTCAGGCGTCGCGACATCCTCGATGTGGTGCTCTTCCCATAGTCCATCTTGCGCTCGAAAAGTGCGAATTCCCGATTCAGCAGAGATCCCCGCGCCGGTAAGTATCACTATGTTTTTGTATGGGAATTGCATGTTGAGCATCCTTTCTCTACTTGAACTTAAACCTTTATAACATTGTTGATATAAGCAAAACAGACCAAGGATGGTAGACCATGGTCGAATTTGGTTTGATTTATTGAATTTACACGTGAAATCTGAAATATGTCTTATATTTAATAGGTGTGTTTAATTTGATACTGGAACGGAAATTTGCGGCGTTTTACTTTCCCCTTACTGACCCATGTACTCTTGTTGCTGACGGCCTCAACCGTTTCGGCTAACGAGCACATTCAAGTAAGCGGATTTGGTAACATCAGCCTCATCAAATCAGGCACAGAGGATTTCGGTTACAAATACGACCTAACAAAAGACGCACAGTATGGTGGCTGGGCTGCAGACACAGGTTCTGCATTTGGACTTCAACTTAACGCAAAGGTGTCACAAAACGTAGATTTCGTGATACAGGGTGTATTTCAAGACCGCATCGAAAACGACTTAGACAAAACCATTGCATGGGCTTTTTTGCGATATAGGGTGACTCCCAACTTCACTGCCCGCGTGGGCAGAATTGCCACCCCTCTTTACATGCTTTCTGAATATAGAGATGTTGGTTTTGCCTACCTCTGGACAAAGCCAATTACCGATTTCTACGCCAACATTCCCATTGCCAGTATTGATGGTGCTGATATTGCTTATATCTATCAGATAGGTGGAGGCTTATTAGAAACACGTCTCTTTGGCGGAAAATCCAACATCACCATTGAGACCACGAGCGATCCTTACGATGTAACCTTATCCCCAGTTCTTGGTGCAAAGCTCTCATATTCAATCGATGATTGGCTATTTTCCAGCGTTGCAGCAACAACCAAAGTTGACGAAGGCAACCCGTCAGAAGGCATCATAGATTCTCTCCAACAAGATCCTGCGCTTTCCCAACTTTGGCCTGAAGTTGGAAGTATCAGTAAGGATTTTAACTTTATTGGTTCTCGTTTTAATTATTATTCTCTCGGCGCATTTTACGAAACCGGGGATTGGACACTTCAAACAGAACTTAGTTACACAGATGCAGAGTGGCCGTTCTTCCCTGACCTAGCAGCAGGCTATCTGAGCGTAGGTAAATCGTTTAGCAATGTGACGGCATTTGGATTTGTCTCACGGGCCAAGTCAGTTGGTGAGTTCTACGAACTTGAAGCGCCTAGTCTACAAGCACTTCAAATTCCGGCTATTGCTGGGCTATACAATTTCACCAAGGCTTCGTTAGACACGCGAGTGATAGACCAAGAAAGTCTTGGCTTTGGTGTTCGTATTGATCTTGATTCTCAAATCGCACTCAAGGGGCAAATAGAACGTACGTGGATAAATGACGGCAATGCTGGAGCATGGCTAACAACCATTGAAGGCATCAGTGCTGTTCCACCTAGCTACATTGACACTTATTCAATTAGTCTAACGTTTGTATTCTGATATGAAGAAACTTGTATTAGCACTACTCACAATCACTTGGTTAGCATGGGCTCCCTCAGTCCGTGCAGAACTGGTTGTTGTTGTTAATCAAGAAAACCCTGTCGCTGACCTATCGACTCGCCAAGTTGTCGACCTCTATATGGGGCGGTTTAACGCCTATCCTGACGGTTCAGAAGTGTTAACCACAGACTTACCCAATAACAGTCCAGTGCGTGAAGCCTTTTACCGCCAGTTGGTTGGAAAATCAGTTGCTCAAATTAATGCCTATTGGGCGCGACTCCTTTTCACTGGCAAGTCAGAGCCTCCACAAACAGTGCCCTCTATCGATGACGTTATCGATTATGTAAAGAAAAATAAAAATGCCATTGCATATATTAATGAAGCAGAGCTCACTCAAGGACTAAAAGTGGTATACCGATTTGAAAATCCTCAGTAAAAACGTACACATACGTGTAGCTTCAGGGGTTGCAAGTGGCGCGCTCCTATTTTCGATCATTGCTTCTGTTATCTGGTTCTATATGTCGTACCACGAGGAAGTTAATCGCTCTCGAAACCAAATTAATCAGATTGTTGTTACGGTAGAGCAAACCGCATCTATTGCGATGTACCTTGGTAACAAAGAGTTAGCAGAAGAAGTCCTGCGTGGGCTTGAAGCGAATGACATCATCTCTGCAGCACGGCTCACAAGTCAAAACGGTTTGTCTGCTTCATTTGAGGGTGAAGGTAGCCTAACCCACTCTGATATCGCGGTGATTTTTCCTATTCGATCTCCCTTCAACCAAAACGAGATTGTCGGGGATCTCCTCATTTATCCGAATCAGAAGTACATTGAGAATAACGCAATATCATTAGCAAAAATCCAAGTCGTCGTATTGGTCGCCTACTCCATTATAATCGCGTTATTAACGCTTTTTATCGTTAATAGAATATTGACCGAACCACTCAAATACGTCGCAAATCGTTTTCACTTGATCACCCCGGGGGATTCAACACGAATCAACGTGCCTACGGGGAATAGCCAGAACGAAATTGGCGCATTAGTTAAAGATATCAACACATTACTAGATGCCGTCAATAGTCAGATTGATAACGAGCGAGATCTCCGCTCTCAGACAGAGAACCTGTCAAAGAAATTCCGCTTCATTTTCGAACGAGCGAGTGCAGGCATAGGATTGATCGACGCGAATAACCTACTTATTGTTGCGAACCCTGCTCTTTTAAGGCTACTCGGACAGACCTTTATTGTTGATACTGAGCGATTTTCTAAAACAGATTTCACGGCATTTTTTCATGACCCACAAGTGATCAAAGAGTTTATTGAAGACTTTTGGGCAAAGCCAGGGAATCAATTCAGTGCTGTAGACATTCAACTTAAACACAAAGTACGCGCAGCTGACCGTTGGGTACATTGCCTGTTTTCAAAGGTTGAAGACATTAATAATCCAGACGATAGCCTATTAGAAGTCGTGCTTTACGACATCACGGAACGGGCAGAACGTGAGCAAAACATTATCTATGAGTCGGAGCATGACCCTATCACGCAATTGCTTAACCGCAGAGCCGGAATGAGTAAACTCGAAAGCTCGGTCATTGATGCACAAAAGAAAGAGCGTAATTTTGCGGTACTTATGATAGATCTCGATGGTTTTAAGCACGTCAACGATACCTACGGACACGATGCGGGCGATAAAGTCATTATCGAAGTTGCCCAACGTATTAAACAGTTCTTCCGAGGGTCAGATGTGGTGGCTCGCTGGGGTGGAGATGAATTTTTAATCGCATTTTCATATAACCCTAACTATGAATCTGCAGTGTCAGATATTGCAACGGATCTTCAATTCCAAATTTCTCAACCGATTCACATTGGTCATGAACAAACCGCCAGCGTGGGTTCGAGCATAGGTATAAGCGTATATCCAGATAATGAAAGTTCAGTGCCCGCCCTCATAGAGCAAGCTGATGAAGCCATGTACTTTGTGAAAAACAACGGAAAGAATTTTTTCAATTTCTATAAAAAAGAAAGTGAACCCGCTTCTACATCAAAGCTCACTTAGCCTTGAAATAGATCTGCCACACGCGCTAATCTTCAACAAACCTCCCTCGTTGATAAGGGTCATAGCCAATTGCTATCACCCTAAGCCAACTGGCATCATTCAAAGGAAGAATCATGCATCCATTACGCGTTTCCGTCCGGGCTGTTTGTTATCGTGACAACACGCTTTTACTTGCCGAACACAGAGATGAACGTGGTCTTTGGTATATTTTACCTGGCGGCGGTATTCAACATAATGAAACTCTCGATATTGCCTTTCAACGCGAGCTGCTTGAAGAAACGGGTGGCGAAGCCACAATGGGAGATGTGCTGTTTGTCAGAGAAGTCATTGCAGACAAGTTGGACACCACGTTCTTGCCTAAACACTTGCATCAAATCGAACTGTTCGTTGAAGCAACCGATTTCCGCTCAGTCGCGGCGCCCTCCAACCCTGACAAAGACCAAATAGGCTACGTATGGATGCCACTAGATAAACTCCCCGAGTTATTGTTCTTCCCAAAGGCGATGACGGTAGCGTTTCAAACTCGCCAATTTGACCGTGTGTATCAAGGGCACATTATGTAACGCTCGGCAGCCTGGTTCGCTTTGTCAGTGATTAATTGGTCTCAGAGGTGATAACACCAAGTTGATTTAAACTGGCTAGACCATTTGACGCACTTGAGTCAGTTACAATGCCCACAATATTAACCAGAAAGCCTTCTATAGCATCATGCAATTAAATAACTTCTTTAGTCAAAGCGACGACCAGTTAACCTTTTCTCGTCAGCAAGCAAGCCATTTTGCCAAACTGGTTGCGGGTGATTACAACCCGATTCATGATGAAGATTCCAAGCGTTTCTGTGTTCCAGGCGACCTATTGTTTTCTATCCTGCTTGCTAAAGCAGGTATTAGCCAAAAAATGCACGTGTCATTCGCAGGTATGGTGTCTGACAATATGCCACTTATCTTTAAAGAAGATGAATCTGCAAATATGCAGGTGCTTGATGCTAACGGTAAGTGTTATCTAACAATGGCTCGCAGTGGTGAAAACCTCGTTGATCAAGAGCTCGCCGCCCGCGTAGCGGAAAACTATGTGAAATTTTCCGGCATGAACTTCCCGCATATTATGGTTCCGCTGATGGAAAAAAGCGGGATGATGATTAATCCCGATCGCCCACTCGTCATCTACGAAAGTATGCAACTTGATTTCCATCATCTTGATTTCAGCTCACCTACCGTCGAGCTTACCCATTCCGACATGTTGGTATCGGGTAAACGCGGTACTGTCTCGTTAGCATTTTGCTTCAAAGAAAACGGCGAGATTATTGGTGAAGGCAAAAAAACAATGGTTTGCAGTGGACTTAGAGAATTTGAACATTCGGCAGTTGAAGCATTGGTAGATAAATTCAATGTAAGAAAGTCAGCATTTCTTTCAACACAACCGCATAGCTAACACGTTCGCTTTTTATGCATTCATGTGCATTTAAGCGCACAATAAAAGCCCCGATTTAATCGGGGTTTTTTATACCTGTCAGTGTCTTATGTGTAATATTTAACCACAAATTCGAGACTGTGTTCTATATTTAAAATGTGGACTTAGCCTTGGAGTCGAATATGACAACTGCCTCTTTACTCTCACACGTTGACAAGCTTCCAAAGATTCCAAAAGTTGTTCAAGAACTTATGGACCTTGTTAACGACGATAACTCTGATATGAATAATATCGCTAAGAAGATTGCCTTAGATCAGGTGATCAGTGCGCGTGTATTACGGTTATCAAACTCATCGCATTTTGGACGTGGTCGCTCAGTTGCTTCTGTCGATGACGCTGTGGTTCGCCTAGGGCTTGGACCGATTCGAACACTGGTGACAGCCTCTGCCTTAATGAGTACCTTTCCTAAGATAGAAGGCCTTGACCTTAATAAGTTTTGGGGAACAACTTTTGAAGTGGCAACTCTGTGTAAAGTGTTAGCCAAAGAGTTAAAAGCAGACCAAAACGAAGCGTTTACAGCAGGTATGCTTCACAACATTGGTGACCTACTCATCTATACCGTCTATCCAGACAAAGCTCAAAAAGTTGAGCTTCATATGGAAACAGGAAAGTCCAAAGCTGAAGCACAGCAAATTGTATTGAGCACTGATGGTGCTGAACTTGGTGGGCTATTAGCAAAAAACTGGAAATTTGCTGATACATTGGTTAATGCTATTGCACACCAATATTCTGCGGTGCAAGGTGATGAGTTTTCTCAACTCGCAGCGAATATCAACCTTGCACGTAAAATTGATGATAGTTGGGATGATCTCGCAGATGAAGAAGCACAGCAAACCTGGCTTAATCATCAACTTGAATACAGCATGTTAGGATTGAGCGAAGACATCATCGGCGTCATCGAAAACAACAGAGGACTAGGTCGAGATTTAGCCAGCTCCCTCGCGTAATCAATACCTTGTAATTAACCGCCGAGTGGCGGTTAATTTTTTTCAAATACCCGCGCATTACTAGTGATAACACTAATCTATCAGTCCATACCTAGAAGTAGTGAGCCATTGCGAGATATCTATCTCGGATATGGGCAATGAGTGCCCGCAATTTTGGGGATGGATGACGTGTGAAAGGATATATCGCGTAAATACCAAGCTTTTTGGCAACTTGATGTGGGAAAATGTCCATCAATATACCCGCTTGTAAATCATGGTAAACCAAACACTTAGGTACATAAACAATACCATGTCCCGCTATTGCTGCCTTTCTCAATGCAGCCGCATTATTTGTCGAAAAGTTCCCGTTCACTTTCACGATTTTTTTGTCTTCCGTGCCCGGAATAAAGAACTCCCAATCCCCCTCACCCGTTGACTGATAGGTATAGTGTAAACAGTTGTGGTACTCGAGCGACTCAGGAGAGCTTGGTTTACCGAATTTAGCGATATAACTTGGCGCAGCACATACTAACCATTGTGAATCAATAATATGTCGTGCGATCAGGCTAGAGTCTTCTAAATAGCCCGTCCGAATAGCCAAATCAAAGCCCTCATCAATAAGATCTACGAATCGGTTACTGAGTTTTACGTCTATCCTTAGCTCATCATGCAGAGAAGCAAACTCCGCGATGGCTTCTGCCAATAAGAGATCACCTGAGATAGTTGGTACAGAGACACGTAACGTTCCTTTAATCACTGAAGAGAGTTGCGTCACAGACTCAGTAACATCCTGCCGAAGCTGTGCCATCTGTTTTGCGGTTGGTAAAAGTGACACACCCGCTTCTGTCAACGAGAGTTTTCGGGTGGTGCGGTGAAGTAATTGCACCTCCAAATCTTGTTCAAGCCTCTGAATACGCTTGCTGACGACAGAGTTGGCTAAGCCAAGCCTATCTGCAGCTAACTTGAATGAACCTAGTTCCGCCACCTGAGCAAATAAAATGACATCATCAGCACGCATTGATTATCTCTAATTTGGAAATAATAAATTCATTTAATGCTATTTATTCGCTTATAGCAATTACCTATTCTCGAGTAACAGCAAGTGGGTGTTGCCATTACTAGGATTGGGCGGCGTCATCAAAGAACACTGTGTAACGAGGACGAATTATGCAACAGACCCGAATTTACCCTGCAAAACCACAAAAGATATACCTCTACGCAACGTGTCTCGTGGATATGTTTGACCCAGACACTGGCATTGACGCCATAACAGTCCTAGAAAAACAAGGTATCGAGGTCATCTTTGTTGAAAAACAAACCTGCTGCGGACAGCCAGCATATAGCTCAGGTTATACCGAAGAATCACGTGATGTTGCGGCACACCAAATGTCACTTTTCCCTCAACCCATTCCCATTGTTATTCTCTCTGGATCATGCGGCGGCATGATGGTGCACCACTATCCGAAGCTTTTCGCAAATCACCCGCTAGAGCAACAAGCGACATCATTCTCTCAACGAGTTTATGAATTTACCGAATTTCTCACCAATGTTTGCCGTGTAAAACTCGAGGACAGTGGCGAACCCACCTCGGTTGTTATCCATACTTCCTGCGCGGCGAGACGTGAAATGAATGTTCATCGCTATTCATCGCATTTGCTCGACCAGTTAATCAACGTCGAGATCAAACAAGCGGCATATGAGGAAGAATGCTGCGGCTTCGGTGGTACATTCTCAGTACGGCATCCCAATATCAGTGAAGCGATGGTAACGGATAAAACGCAAAATTTAATCAACAGTGGCGCAGTGGAACTCATCAGCGCAGATTGGGGTTGCATGCTGAATATCAATGGCGCGTTGGAATATCAAGGCAAACCAATCAAAGGCCAGCACATTGCTCGCTTTTTGGCGAAACGTACGTGTTTGGATGGAGAAGTATCATGAGTCACAATCGCCCGGAACGATTTCATCAACAAGCTCATGACGCACTCAAAGACAGCGAACTAAGGGGGAACTTTCGCGGTGCAATGGATTACCTGCGCAACAAGCGACGCGATGCTTTCCCTGATGCTAGCGAAGAAAACGCTGTCAGAGATCGTTCGGAAGCGATACGCAAACGCTGCTTAAGCAAACTACCAGAACTGCTCGAAAAGCTAGAAGTTCAATGCCAGCGAAATGGTATACAAGTACATTGGGCGCAAGATTCGAACGAAGCGAATGCAATATTTAGCGAACTTGCCGCGAAGCATAGCGCCAAGCTCATGGTGAAGGGTAAATCCATGGTCAGTGAGGAAATCGGCCTCAATCACCACATGGAAAAACTCGGGGTACAATGCCTTGAAAGCGACATGGGCGAATATATTGTTCAATTAGACGGGGATACCCCCTCTCACATCATCATGCCCGCCATTCACAAAAACAAACAGCAAGTCTCCGATACCTTTGAACACAACATTCAGGATTTCACGCCCACCACCGATGTCGATCGCTTGATCAATACCGGTCGAACGATGCTTCGCCAAGCCTACCAAGATGCGGATATTGGTATTTCCGGAGTTAATTTTCCCGTGGCTGAAACGGGCACCCTGTGTTTAGTGGAAAACGAAGGTAACGGAAGAATGTGTACAACGATTCCTGATGTGCACATTGCGATCACGGGAATAGAGAAAGTCGTTGAGTTCCTATCAGATATCCCTCCGCTGTACAGTGCGCTGACCCGTTCCGCGACAGGGCAAAATATTACCACTTACTTCAATATGATCAGTGGCCCACGCAAAGACGGAGAGCTTGATGGCCCTAGAGAAGTTCACCTTATCTTGCTAGATAACGGCCGCAGTCAGGCATACCACGACGAAGAATTACGTAAAACTTTGCAATGTATTCGTTGCGGAGCCTGTATGAACCACTGCCCTGTTTATACACGAATAGGCGGCCATGCGTACGGCACTGTATATCCCGGACCTATTGGAAAGATTATTTCGCCACACATGATGGGATTAGAAAGCACAAAATCCATCATCACAGCCTCTAGCCTTTGTGGAGCGTGCGAAGAAGTGTGCCCCGTCAGAATTCCTATTCCCGCCATGCTTCAAAGGCTCAGACAGGAAGCCAAACATAAAGCTTCTACTGGTCACGAACCACTTCGGGGGCAGGATGCAGATGAAAGCAAGTTAGAAAAGGTGGCAATGAAAGGTTTTGCTTATGCTGCCAGCCATCCCTCCCTTTATCACAACGCACTGAGCATTGCGCGAAAGATGAATGGCGTGATCCCCAATCATCTTGGTAATTGGACCCAATGTCGCGTCAAGCCCAAGTTCGCAACCGTGTCGTTGAAAGCGAGAATTGCCAAGCGTAAAGGAGATAAACAATGAATATTCGAAGCCAAAATGCGCGTGCGGCGATTTTCGCAAAACTGAAGGCAGCACCAAGACAGTCAGCCAATACCGAGCTTCCTGATTGGCAAGCATGGCATGATCCTGATTTAGCTCACCGCGTTGAGCGATTTATTAGCTGCATGACGGCTGCACATGCCGAAGTGATTCAAACAACAAAAGACAGCCTTGATAACTCACTAATCGCTTTCATTCGCGACAACGCATTTCGCACCATTCTGCTTGGGAAGGACAATCCTTATCGGTCCATACTGAACGACACAGGACTTTCCTGTGACGTGAAAACCTATGATCAGCCATTAGATGATAACAAAGTTGCATTATTCAACGACATTGATGCCAGTCTTTCGGTTATTCCCGCCGGCATCGCTGATACAGGGACACTTGCAATTGTCACGGGTGAAAAAGAACCGCGAGCTCTGTCACTCGTTCCCCCTACACATATTGCCATACTGCGTGAATGTGACATTGTTAGTAACTTCAATGAGTTGATGGCTACACCTTTTTGGACAGAAGCAGGATGGGATACCCAGCCTCCCACCAATTTACTGCTCATCTCTGGCCCATCAAAAACTGCCGACATCCAACAAACATTGGCTTATGGTGCACATGGACCTAAGCGACTAATTGTCTTTATGGTTGAGGAGTAACCATGTCACCAAGGATGACAAACGACACGAAGACGGAACTTCTATCGCAGCTTGCGCTGAGAATTCCAGACACACGGCTTATCACTGACGCCACTCGAACGCTGGCATTTGGCACCGATGCTAGCTTTTATCGGTTGATCCCAGAAGTCGTCGTGCAGGCAGATACACTCGATGACATCATCTTCATCATCACCACCTGTGGCGAAATGCGCATTCCGTTTACCTTTCGTGCGGCGGGTACGAGCCTATCAGGACAAGCCGTGTCAGATTCCGTGCTGATCACGTTAACTGACAGTTGGCGACAGCATGAAATTCTCGACAACGGCGAGAGAATACGCCTGCAGCCCGGCGTTATCGGCGCAGACGCCAACCGGTACCTCATGCCGTTCCAACGTAAAATTGGCCCCGACCCTGCTTCTATCAACAGCTGTAAGATTGGCGGTATCGCCGCGAATAACGCGAGCGGAATGTGTTGCGGCACTGCACAAAACACCTACAAAACCGTCGATTCGATGAAGCTGGTATTTCATGATGGGACTGTCCTCGACACCGCAGACTATCGGTCTATTTCCGCGTTTAAAGAAAGTCACAAATATTTGCTCGACGGTATTCAATCCCTTTGCGCTGAGGTCAGCCAGAACCCTGAATTAAAGCAGCGTATTGCACATAAATACCGCCTAAAGAACACCACTGGTTATGCACTTAACGCACTCATCGACTTCTCTGACCCGTTGGACGTGCTCACGCACTTGATGGTCGGTTCAGAAGGCACACTGGGCTTTATTGCAGAAATCACCTACAACACGGTGATAGAACATCCTTTCAAGGCTTCCGCGCTTTTGGTGTTTAATGACATTGAAGCGGCCTCTAACGCAGTGACAGCACTATCAAATGCGTCAGTCTCTTCAGTTGAAATGATGGACGGTCGTGCACTTAAGTCGGTCGCATACAATCTAGGAGTGCCTGACTTTCTCCCTCAACTCAACCTTGAGCATTGCGCTTTGCTAGTGGAGTCTAGAGCGAGTGAAGAGGACACGTTAAACGCACACTGTCATGAAGTGATGTCAATTCTGGCAGAGTTCAGTGTTCCGCATCAAGTTGCGTTCACCCAGCATGCGCCAACTATCGCAACGCTATGGGGGATCCGCAAAGGCATGTTCCCCGCGGTAGGCGCTGTCAGAGAAGCAGGAACTACCGTCATTATTGAAGATGTAGCGTTTCCTGTTGAACGTCTTGCCGCAGGTATTCGAGAATTACAGGCGCTATTTGACGATTTTGGTTACCGTGAAGCGATCATTTTTGGTCATGCGCTTGAAGGCAACCTTCATTTTGTTTTCACTCAAGGCTTCGAAAGCGAGGAGGAAGTTGCCTGCTACGGCAAGTTCATGGATGCCGTTGCACAGTTGGTGGCGGTAAAATATGGCGGCTCGTTGAAAGCAGAGCATGGTACGGGCAGAAACATGGCCCCGTATGTTGAGCTTGAATGGGGCGCGGACGCCTATCAATTGATGCGACGCATTAAAGCCTTATTTGATCCCAACGGTCTGCTTAACCCTGGCGTGATCATCAACGACAATCCGAACGCACATATCACCCATCTTAAGCCGATGCCAAAAGCGGACGACATTATCGATCGCTGTATTGAGTGTGGTTTCTGTGAAGCTGTCTGCCCTTCTAGAACGCTGTCCCTATCTCCCCGTCAGCGTATTGTTATCTATCGTGAGTTAAGCCGATTAGAACGGGAAGGAAACACATCTCGTCATCAGGAAATCCAAAAGGCGTTTGACTACCTTGGCGTTGATACCTGCGCAGCAACAGGATTGTGCGCTGATAGATGCCCGGTTGGCATTAATACTGGCGATCTCATCAAACAGATTCGTATAGACAAATACCAACGCTATGAACCGATTGCGCGCTGGACGGCAGATCATTTCTCAGCAGTCACGGCAGTCGCTCGTGTAGGTCTCACTGCTAACAAGGTGATGCAAAAGTCACTGGGTGAGAAGGTCATGAGTAAAACCGTCAATGGACTGCGCTCGCTCACGAAAGGACGAAGCCCGTCTTGGCACAAAAGCTTCCCGACGGCCAACCGAAGTAACATCGAAAGCTCATCAGTCGCCCGAGAGAAGCAAGTGGTCTACTTCCCTTCTTGTGCCAGCCGAAATATGGCCAATGAAGTGGGAAGTCAGGATGGTAGAACACTTACAGAAGTGACAATGTCACTACTTGAGCGTGCTGGCTATCAAGTTATCATCCCTAATGCACTACAAGACCAATGCTGTGGGATGCCCTATGACAGCAAGGGAATGACCAACATCGCCAAGAGTAAGAGTGATCAGCTCCAAGATGTTTTGTGGCATGCCAGTCAACGCGGTAAATGGCCAATCCTGATGGACACCAGCCCATGCGGCAAACTGAGCAAAGAACAATTTGAAAAAGAAATGGATATCTTTGAACCCGCAGGTTTTATTACTCAATATCTGTTGAAGGAGTTAGAGGTCACACCGCTCGATGAAAAGGTTATGTTGCATATAACCTGCAGTACAAAACGCATGGGGTTAGCAGATACGTTGCTAAATGCCGCGCAGGCTTGTGCGAAAGAAGTGATTGTTCCGGAACATATTGAGTGTTGCGGCTTCGCGGGCGACAAGGGGTTCTTTACACCAGAGCTTAATGCGTCTGCATTGAATCCACTTAAAGAGCAAATTCCATCCGGGTGTACACGCGGTTTTAGTAATAGTCGAACCTGTGAAATCGGTTTAACTGAGCATAGCGGGATACCGTATCGTTCAATTTTATTCTTGTTAGAAGAAGCAACGAGCCAGCAACCTGTGCCTGCTACAAGCGCCTGAGCAAAAGCGCTATTAGTCGCTGAAGTGGTGCTGTGGTGCTGTGGTGATAAGATAATATGGTTAATATGGCGAGAGTAAACTCTCGCCTTCATCAATTTCAAATTCTAACGGCTCAACAGGCATACTGTGCCCTTCTATCACAGAGAGAAGTGATAACATCGCACGCTCGCCCGTCTCAACGTCTGGTGTCACAACACTTGCAAGCTTTGGCATCATGGATTGTCCAATGTCCAACGCATGGATGCCAGCAATGCCCATTCTTTCCGGTACATCAATGTTTTGTTGTTGGCATTCGAGTAACACACCCGCAGCCAGTTCATCGTCGGTGCAGAAAAATGCATCAGTATCACCATATCGCTCAAGGACTTTTCGCGTCATTTTCTTTGCCAGTGAAACTGAAGATTCAGATTTTGCCGTCAAACTCCGCGCTTGTAATCCAGCACTCTC
Source organism: Enterovibrio makurazakiensis (assembly GCF_050336585.1). Classification (NCBI taxonomy): domain Bacteria; kingdom Pseudomonadati; phylum Pseudomonadota; class Gammaproteobacteria; order Vibrionales; family Vibrionaceae; genus Enterovibrio; species Enterovibrio makurazakiensis. Next base: position 41,217 of record NZ_JAKJSE010000010.1, on the reverse strand, counting down.
CATGGCATTCACATAACCCTGCAGCTTGCTTTGAGTTCTGATCCCCTTTTTAGCACTCAAACAAATAATGTTCTTGTAACCTCGTTCAATCATTAAGGTCACCATCGCGGTTGCTGCCTGCTCGTTGTCTATTCCCACAGACATTCGCTCAATACAGGTATCTGCATCCAAGACTTCCACAACAGGAATACCCGCAGTTTCAATCATTCTCAATGCTCGGTCAGAGTGTTGATTCTCAGCGAGGATAAGACCATCAACATTGAACGACAACAAACATTGAATACGTTGTTCTTCTGCCTCTAAGTCGTAACCACAGTGAGTTACCATCACTTGATACTTAGAGGCTTCAGTCACTTTCTCAATCCCTTTGATAACTTGATGAAAAACAGGCTGGCTTAGGGATGGAAGGACGACACCAATAGTATGACTGCGGCGGTTAGAAAGAATGTCAGGTACTCGGTTAGGGATATACCCAACGTCGTCCAGCGCAGATTGAATGCGCTCGCCAGTCACTTTAGCGACGCGATCTGGATATTTGAGATAACGACTCACCGTCATCTTCGTAACCCCTACCCGTTCAGCGACATCTTGCATAGTTGGCCGACGCTTTTTTTGCATATCCAAAACCCTTAACAAAGCACAAATGTGACTCTGTTAAGTTTTTGAACAAATTCAGAAATCTTCCATGTTTTATCTGCAAACTGTGACTCAAGGTTTCTCTTTAATGCACTGTTACACTGACCTTCATTGCTTGGTTTCATCAACACGCATAAACCGTGCAAATTTGGGAATACCGTTCTTGGTGTATCCGTTGTAGCGAAATGTCACCATACTGCCGATTTCAGGAGGATTTTCTCTTTGCTTATCGCTAAATCCCGTACCAATTTTGAAGACTTTGCCGCTATCCGTTTTCACCATCAGTGAACCCATTCGACCTTGATGCTTACCCTTTCCTTCGTGATAACCAACGACTAAGGCCTCAGCATCTTTTGAGATCTTAAACTTCAATACGTTATCGCTGCGTCCCGACAAATATCCACTAGACATTTTTCGCAGCATAAGGCCTTCTCCGCCATTGCCATCAATATCTCGAAGCAGTCTCTCAATGTGGTGCTCACTCAAGGAAGGAAAATGAGGCACATACTGGATATGGTCAGAATCAGTCGAATTCACAAGGTGTACTAATGCATCAAATCGCGTCGTAAAGTCTCCATCCAGTGTTGGTAAATCGAACAGCATAAACTGAATGGTTTGCCAATCATCGTCGTTGGGCGTGTCATCCATCACCACTGACATAATGTGTTCGAAACGATTTCTACCCGACCAAAGCTCTCCTTCCACAGCATAAGGTGGCAAAGCTTCTGTGAACCAAGCAGGTGCAGAAATTTGATTACCTTGACGAGTGATAAGCCTTTCTCCTGTCCAGATCGCACGAATCCCATCCAGTTTTTCGCTGAATAAGTAATCCGCCCAATCAATGGCCATACCGTGTCGATATTCCGAGGCCAATTGTATAGGAATGTAAGCTTTGTCTTTTTGCACTATTTTACTGTTTTTACCGGATGCCAGATGGCTTTCAGTCGCCATTACATAGGCTTGGTAACTCAGCACTGACGTTATTGCACCGGCGAGAAGATATTTATTCATCACGACTCCAAGTGAAAACTATGCTGCCATTTTCGCTTGGTGAATGGGAAGTACCACAGAAATGATTCACGCTGAGAGTGTCTATATATTTAGACTGATGTCGTTGCAGATTTATGCATAAAAATGGCGCGTTCTCTCGATACGCGCCAATAAAACAAAACTGACAATGTTTAGGCCAGGGAATAGACTGATAGTGTGAGTGTGAGTGTGAGGCTTAAGCTTTACCCAAATGCGTAAATATACGTGCCGTCTTTTATGGTATTAATCACTTTTTTCGACAAATAGCTCGGTAACGCTGGGCATCCCCAACTTCTGCCAAGCTGACCTGTTTTCGAAATAACTTTTGGGTGCGCATAGGCAGCGCCATGGATCACAATGGCACGCTTGCGTGCATTATCATTGATGCCTTTTGAAAGCCCATCTAAGCGCAATGAATAACCGTGTTTACCGTAGTAAGTTTCCCCAGCGCGGAAGACCCCAATCGATGTTTGGTGTGAATTAACACGATTTGAAAACGTCTTAGCGTAAAGGTTGCCACTGTTTTTACCGTGAGAGACATAAGAAGAATAAAGCGTCTTTCGCTTTGCAGCATCAAACACCCAAAAGCGTTTTTGCGACGAAGGCTTACTGTAATCAATCAACGTAAACACAGAAGAATTTCCTCTATGTGTTCTGAAGTGGTTGTATGCTTTTTCAAACTTATCATAAGACACTTCATGCGATAGCCTGAGTTGGCTATACATGGTTTTCGCATCAGAAAGGTGTGATGCAAATACATTGGTCGACAACAACAATAACATCAGCGCACACAGCGCTTTTACAGCCCTAAACATGGTATTCCCTATCAATTAGTACATCATTCAGCTTCAACGTGCCAAAACGGAAACGTTTTGAACGTTAGTGATCGATATACCAAATTTCGTGCCAAACAGCGTCTGACAACGAATAATAATGGTCATTCAACGAGTTAGAAATCATCTGTCACCAGTGCTGATTTGTTATTCATCATTTGGGTGACATTGCACAGAATGCAGGGGCATTAGCTTGCCGCTTTTTACATCTGATAGTGAAGATCTTGCCATAGCGGCAAAATGTGAGAAAGCCAGCATTGCTGCTGGCTTCTGTTTTTATGGGAAGTTGCGTCTGATGTGAAACAGTGCTGTAAAAGCCTTATATAGCGTCAATTGCATTTTTGATGCGTTTATCAGAAATCGGGTATGGCGTCCCCAATTGCTGGGCAAAATAGCTAACTCTCAACTCTTCTAGCATCCAACGAATTTCTTTTACTGCAACGGGCACTTTTTGCCCTTTCGGGATCTTATTCAGTAGCTCTTTATACTCACCAGCCACTGATTCGATTTTCAACATATGCAAACGGTCTTTGTTTGGATCGATAGGTAGCTTTTCCAAACGTCGTTCAACGGCATTTAGGTAACGTTGAATATCAGGTAAACGCTTCCAACCACACTCAGTTGCAAAGCCTTTAAATATAAGACCATCAATTTGCGCCTTGATGTCCGACAACGCAAACGCCATGGTGAAATCTATTTTGCCCTTAAGCTTCTTATTGATACTGAAAGCCGTTGTTAGGATTTGCTCAACCTGTTTCGCAATATCCACTACGGTATCGCCAAGTTCTGCACGCACATACTCTTTCATTGAATCGAAAGATTCAGACTCCCATTTCAGGCCGCCTTGCGCTTCAATTAACTTGTCCACACCACAAGCAATGCAGTCATCAATCAGATCCAACACGCGCCCATACGGGTTGAAATACAAGCCCAACTTAGATTTGTTGGGCAAGTTGTCGTGTAGATATTTTATCGGTGATGGCACATTCAGCAAAATCAAACGACGCTGACCTTGTTGCATCGCCTGACGCTGTTCTTCCTCGGTTTCAAACAGCTTGATGCCAACAGAGTCTTTATTATCAATGATGGCTGGGAACGCCTTCACTTCAAACCCACCACGTTTTTGCTGATACATTTGTGGAAGCTGCCCGAAGCTCCATGTTGTCAAACCCTGTTGCTCAATGTCGTCATCAGCCACTTGCGACAACGTTTCTTGAACTTTCTCTTTAAGGCCATCTTTCAGCGCATAGAGATCCTGACTTTCGCTCAGTTTGCGGTTCTTATGATCCACAGCGCGATAGGAAATCTTTAAGTGCTCTGGCAATTGCGTCAGTTGCCAATCATCACGTAGCACGGTTACGCCTGTCATACGCTTGAGTTCTTTCTCTAGCGAATCCAGTATTGGCGCTTCCATTGGTGTCACGCGCTGCAAGAAGGCTGACGCATAGTTTGGTGCAGGCACAAAGTTACGTCGTAACGCTTTTGGTAGCGATTTGATCAATGCCACCACAAGCTCATGACGCAATCCCGGGATCTGCCAGTCAAATCCATCAGGTTCAACCTGATTCAAAACAGGCAACGGAACATGCACTGTCACACCATCGTGGTCCAACCCCGGCTCGAATTGATACGACAATTTAAGTTTCAAATTGCCTTGATACCAGAAGTTCGGGTAGTCGAGCTCAGTCACATGACTGGCATCACCCGCCAGCAACATCGCTTTTTCGAAGTTGAGTTTCTCTGGCTCGTCTCGGCTGGCCTTCTTCCACCAAGAATCAAAGTGACGCCCAGATACAACGCTGTAATCAATGCGCTGATCATAGAACTCATAGAGAGTGTCATCATCTACCAAAATATCGCGGCGACGAGATTTTTTCTCCAGTTCTTCAACTTCGGCTAGTAGTTTACGGTTCTGATGATAGAACTTGTGCTTGGTATCCCAATCTCCTTCCACCAGCGCGGAGCGAATGAAAATCTCGCGGCTGACTACAGCATCGATATTGCCGTAGTTCACTTTGCGCTTCGGAACAATTGGAATTCCATAAAGCATGACTTTTTCATGAGCAAAAACAGCAGCCTGCTTTTTCTCCCAATGCGGTTCACTGTAGCTACGCTTAATCAAATGCTTGGCAAGTGGCTCAACCCATTCTGGTTGAATTTTGGCAGCCACGCGTCCCCATAGCTTTGAGGTTTCCACCAGCTCTGCCACCATGACCCACTTTGGCTGCTTCTTAAAGATGCCAGATCCCGGGAAAATACCGAACCTTGCGTTACGGGCGCCTTGGTACTCGTTCTTTTCCTGATCTTTTAAGCCGATATGTGAGAGCAAACCTGCCAGCAATGACATATGAACAGACTGATAATCCGCTGGCTCTTGATTGATTTTAAAACCAAGCTCATGCACTACCTGACGAATTTGGAAGTGCACATCTTGCCATTCGCGCACGCGCAAATAGTTAAGGTATTCTTTTTTACACTGTTTGCGGAATTGATTACCAGACAACGCTTTTTGTTGTTCTAGGATGTAATCCCACATGTTCACAAACGACAGAAAATCAGATTCTTTGTCGCTGAAACGTCGATGCTTTTCATCGGAGGCTTGCTGCTTGTCCGATGGGCGCTCTCGCGGATCTTGAATCGACAGCGCTGACGCAATCACCATGACTTSTTTCAGTGCGCCCATGCGCGCAGATTCCAGCACCATGCGAGCCAATCGCGGATCAATGGGCAATTTCGCCAATGCACGACCCGTTTCAGTCAGCTGTTTCTTATCATCATGGGTTTTGCCTTCTTTTAGAGCGCCAAGCTCTTCAAGCAGTCGAACACCATCAGAAATGTTTCGGCTGTCTGGCGGCTGAACAAATGGGAACGATGCAATGTCACCCAGACCGATGGCTGTCATTTGCAGGATAACGGACGCCAAGTTTGTGCGAATAATTTCTGGATCAGTAAATTCTGGACGAGAAAGGAAATCTTCCTCAGAGAATAATCGAATACAGATACCGTCAGACACGCGACCACATCGGCCCTTACGCTGATTGGCACTGGCTTGCGATATTGCTTCAATAGGAAGTCGCTGAACCTTGGTACGGTAGCTATAACGTGAAATACGCGCTGTACCTGGGTCGATCACATACTTGATGCCCGGGACCGTTAACGAGGTTTCCGCTACATTGGTAGCAAGAACAATTCGACGACCTGAATGGGTTTGGAATACACGGTTTTGTTCACCAGAAGACAAACGCGCATATAGCGGAAGAATTTCTGTACCACGAAGATTGCGCTTTTCTAAGGCATCTGCAGTATCACGAATCTCTCGTTCACCATTCATAAAGATCAGAATGTCGCCCGGCCCTTCGTCATGAAGTTCATCCACGGCATCGAAAATTGCCTGAAGCTGGTCTCGATCAGTGTCTTCACTGTCTTCAACCAATGGGCGGTAACGCACTTCAACCGGATAAGTACGACCCGACACTTCAATAATTGGCGCACCACGGAAATGATTAGAGAAACGCTCAGGGTCAATGGTTGCTGACGTAATGATGAGTTTAAGATCAGGGCGTCTTGGTAACAGTTGCTTCAAGTAGCCAAGAATAAAGTCGATATTTAGGCTACGTTCGTGTGCCTCATCGATAATGATACAGTCATACTGATTTAAGTAACGGTCATGCTGGATCTCAGCCAGCAAAATACCGTCTGTCATCAGTTTGACTCGTGATGCTTCTGACACCTGATCATTGAATCGAACTTTGTAACCCACGGTATTGCCAAGTTCAGATTCAAGCTCTTCTGCAATACGTGTGGCAACGGTGCGTGCGGCAAGACGACGTGGCTGAGTATGACCAATGATACCCGAAACGCCCAATCCCAATTCCATACAAATTTTAGGAAGCTGAGTGGTTTTACCTGAACCGGTTTCACCAGCCACAATCACAACTTGATTGTTGGCAATGGCTTCTGCAATGTCGTCTTTTTTCTGACTAACTGGCAGCTGTTCTGGGTAAGTGATTTTCGGGGTATTAGTTTGTCTTTGAATACGCACTTGCATCGACTTAGCGATATCTAGCGCGATTTGGTCAAAAACAGCCTGACGAGCATCGTTTTGTTTAATGCGTTGAGCGCCCTTGATGCGTTTACTGAGACGAAACTTGTCTCTAAGCATGCAGTCATCAAGGGCACTGAATAGTGTTTTCGCGTTATTTTGATGGATTGAAGCAGTCAAAACGGTATCCAAGAAATGCGGTTAATGGTGAATATCCATACACGGTACGTCGTTGCGGCTTAAAATGGCGCAATACCGTCTTAAAAAATTGCGACGATTCTACCACAGACCGAAACAAACTCTCTCCCCAATATCAGCCACTAAGCAAATCACTACTTCAATCAACAACGCTTTCAACCTGACTATTAACACCTCTTCTTATCTTTTCGAACATTCCTATCAACCTTGTCTAGCGATCACTCAACACTGGTAATATACAACGCTTCTTCCCTCCAGACGCGCAGACATATTCTCATCACTGACATATCCGTTGCAGCACTTGCTATCAAAGGCATTCTCTACTTATTGACACATTTCAGAATCACTCAATCTGTACACTAAATTCAACACAGGTCGTTCATATATAGACAATGGAGGTAACCATGACGACAGTTTATGGAATAGATTTTGATTATATAGGCTTAGGTTCTGACGTTGACGACACGCTCTCTGGAACGGATGGTGACGACTTTATCAACGGCCTAGACGGTGCTGACACCATCGTGGGGTTTAGTGGTGACGATGTAATACTCGGTGACGATATTCCTATTGATGAGTACTTAGACACAGAAGACACTACGTTTTCAGATACGCTTAGTGCTCTGTATGAATCGGTCAAAGAACAAGACTTCTCTTGGGTCTCACCGTCAGATGTTAGTTATGCAGTTGCTGGGGTTCAGCAGTTTTTTGCCGAGAATCAAGCACTGTTGAGCCATGCCGCCACTTACGGCGGCGATGACACTGTTGTCGGCGGTCGCGGCAACGATATCCTTTACGGAGGAGCCGGTGATGATGTTCTTCGTGGAGGCAGCGGCAACGATGTATTGATCGGATTGGCTGGCGACAATGCCCTATTGGGCGGCAGTGGCGATGATGTTCTTATTGGTGGTATAGGTAACGACCGCCTGTTTGGGAATGATGGTTCGGATTATCTGGTTGGTACGAGTGGTAACGATTTCTATTTTGGCGGCGAAGGTCAAGATTATTTTATGTTTACTAACCTGTTTGAAGGTCAACAAAGTGTCGATCGCATTGTCGATTTTGAGCAAGACATCGATACCGTTTTCCTACTCAACGTAGCAGAGTCATTTGACGATCTGCTTATTGAACAGGCAGGTCCAACCGTACAGCTAACGCTTTCGGATACCCACTCTATCGTGTTTAACAATTCGCAGCTTTCTGATTTTTCGTCGGATGACTTCATTTTCTATAACGTTTAATCTGCAAACGTCAAAAAGATAAGAAAGGCAGTACCATCGCTTTTCTTGTCTTTAGTCCATATTGCGTCCTCCGACTTATGCATTGGATTTTCTTCACAGTAATAATATCCCTATAATTTCTCCATGTTTGTTGCTGATGACCTCAGTTACAATATCCGTCTATGCACATGGTTTTAGAAAGGAAGCTCCGTGAGTCAGTTTGTTGTCTGCGCTTTATATAAGTTTGTCGAACTAAAAGATTACCTAGATATTCAATCACCTTTGACAGATTTAATGGAAAAACATCAAGTCCGAGGAACTCTCCTGTTAGCACAGGAAGGCATCAACGGCACTGTGTCTGGCTCACGTGAAAGCGTCGATATTTTGCTGGCCTATCTCAATGCAGACTCTCGCCTAGCAGGGATCAATTTCAAAGAATCATTCAGTTACGAACAACCTTTCAACCGAACCAAAGTCAAATTAAAGAAAGAAATCGTGACCATGGGCATCGAAGGCATTGATCCTCGCCATGTGGTGGGTACCTATGTCAAACCGTCCGACTGGAATGCCTTAATCGCAGACCCAGAAGTGTTTGTTGTTGATACACGAAATGACTATGAAATCGAACTTGGTACGTTTGAAGGTGCAGTGAACCCCAAAACCGAAACCTTTCGCGAATTTCCTAGCTACGTAAAAGAAAACATGGACCCAACAAAGCACAAAAAAGTGGCGATGTTTTGTACCGGCGGTATTCGTTGTGAAAAGTCTACAGCCTACATGAAAGAGCAAGGGTTCGACGAGGTGTATCACCTTGAAGGTGGCATTCTAAAATACCTTGAAGAAGTACCAGAGGAAAACAGCCTGTGGAATGGCGATTGCTATGTTTTTGATGGCCGTGTTGCAGTCAACCACCAGCTTGAGCAAAGTGATTACAGTCTATGTAATGCTTGTCGCTTCCCCATCACCGAAGAAGACAAGCAATCTCCTCAGTTTGAGCAAGGCGTGAGTTGCCCGAAGTGCTTTGGCACGCATAGCGACGAACAAATTGCGAGTTTCAAGGAGAGAGAGAAACAAGTGCAGCTCGCCAATCAACGGGGCGAAGTCCACGTGGGCTCTGATGCCGTCAAGCACAAAGAAATCAAGCGCGCTCAGAAGCTGTCACAAAAACAGAAACAACGTACTCGCGGTAAATAGACAAAGTGCGGCACAGGCTAAACCCATACTTAGCCTGTGCCGAGACTGATCTCGCCACTGTAAAATCACTGCACCACAATGTAATGACCTGAACTCATTTATCCTTGTTCTGCCTGTTAGTCACCGCGACTTATTGCCGACCGATAATATTCCCCATCCGTGATTTCGCCAGCCCGCCCTAGCACCTATTTATACCTGATATTTTCAATTAGCGAATCCACTTACCTGCATCAAATATGCATCGAATCTCATCATTAAGAGATGAGTTTTGTCAGTAAAGTTTACACTTTTCTTGAAAGATCGAACGGTAATGACGTTACACCAGAAGACGTGTTTACTCGGACAACAGTTATTCGCGTTCGGATAAACCCTAGTGATTATCTGCTGATACCTTTACATGGCATTTCCTCATTACGTTTAGTGGCGAGGAATATATGTGGCTTCTGCTCAAAAAACTGAAACTCGCAGTTTCAGCTAAGTAGCAACAGCGCATGAAAAATCCATTTGTGCAGAAGATCATGACAATCCATCAAAGGCTTACATCACCAAAGGTTATCTGTTGTTCAGCAAGTACATAAAACTCAGCGTAAAGGATGATCTAACCGCGGTTTGTACTGTTGAAGTTAATTAAGTGACGTATCCAGCAGCGATGAAGGGATGAAACAATGAGCGATGATACAAACGATAAAATTGAAGAACTTAGGGCGCTCATCAATGCGCCTAAAGCAACAGCAAATAGCTCAGACTTAAGAGCAGCTCGATTTTTCAATGCACCTCAGTGTTATAGCGGTGACATCATACAAGGTGGCCCGCCCGTTGGGCTTGGCGGTGTTGAGTTTTTCAAAGATCCGTACCCCAGTGTCTCACTTCCTCAATATGATAGCTCCACGCTTACCGAGCGCGAACAAGCTCTGATTCAGGCCAAAATTGATAATTTCTTCGAATACGCAAAACTTCCTGGCGCTGTTGTACACGGAAATGTCACTTGCGAGGATGTACAAACAGCCAAAGACTGGCAGTACCGCGGAGGACTCGAAGAGCAAGAGTATAATTTTGGGGTTAACGATGCAGACCCTGATTTTGAAGGCCTTCGCATGTTCGAAGGGACGATTGCCTATTTGGGTAAGCACTTCGCAGCCATCGTATTGACCCCTGACATTGCCGCGCGTTTCTTGAGCTTCCTTAGTGTTATCTACAGTTCTGTGTTCGACAACAACTTGGGAAGGTTCACCGTTGAGATCATGGATCCTATCTTGGTGACTTTCCCTCACCGCAAATGTAACAGTGTCGAGGAACTCGATTTTTACCCTGATTTTTGCCCGTCTCATCCTGAGTACGAAAAGCGCATCAAACAATGGCCCAAAGCCCCATATGACAACGACTTCCGCTCCGACGATTTGATTGCTTGGCTAATGACCGCATCTCAAACCCCGGTGTTCAACTATCTTCAACCGTATACCGAACACATGCGCAAGTTCCCAATGACCAATGATAAATTTAAGCGTGTGCCCGGTTTTGAATCAGATAATCTCGACCAAGCCATGACGGAAGGTCGACTGTTTATTCTTGATTTCAAAGACTTTCACGAAGAAACCGTCGCTCCGCGAAATTGGGATAACTATGGCGCAAGGTTGCATGCAGGTATTGCGTTGTTTGCCATACCTACCCATAGCAATACTTTAAAAACCGTCGCCATACAGCCAACACAAACCCCTGTTGGAAATTCATTTTGGGATGGCCTTGGCTGGACACTCACCAATATCTTTGGTTACGGTGGCAATCAACATCCTCAGTCAAAAATTATCACGCCTGCTGACAATTATTGGGCATGGCAAATGGCCAAAAATGCCATCACTACCATGACATCGATGGCCTCGGTTATTGATCATTTATCCACCCATGTTTACCTTGGGCCAATCCCAGTCGCCTATTTTCGAAACATTCCAGATTACCACCCGCTTCGTCCGTTGCTAGACACACACCTCATGGCATTGGTCACCAACAACCACACCGGAATATTTACTGAGGTAGGCGCACAAATCATCGGTGATGATGACCCCTATGGGAATCCCTATAACGGTCTTCTAACAGGCGCTATTCAAAAACTATCTGGTTTTAGCAGTGCCACCTTTGTTAACGCGACGGTAAGAAGAAAGAACCACTACAGCTTTTTTGAGCAAGGTACACCGTTTGATCGCATGGACGATCCAAGCCTCGCCCAAATTGACGACTATCCACAACATGATGATGACAATATGATGCCCATTATCAGAGAGTGGGTAGACGGTTACCTTCGTCTTTATTATCACTCTGATAACGACGTTATCGAGGACACTGAACTTCAAGCGTTCCTCTACGAAACCACTCATGATGGCAAGGTTCGTGGCTTCCCAGACAATGCCGATTCGATTGACCGCTTGGTTGATATCATCTCGAGCATTATCTATTGGATGTCTGTAAACCACGGCTTTTCAAGTTTTGCATCGTTTATGAAGCTTGGCGCTCTCGGCTTTTACCGCGACCACCCTATCGAGCCCACTCATGGCTATTCAGAAAGAGATTGGCTGAACGTCTGCCCACCAATGAATGTCGGAGCTGGTCTCTTTTTCTTCTCAAGGATCTTTACCGATCTTCCAGAGGATTGGCACCGTTCTTTGGGTAAATACCCCAAAGGACAATTCAAGCATGATCCCAATGTTTACCCGCTTTTGGATGTGTTCCAATCTCAACTTCAATCACTCGATGACGATATTCGTGCGAAAAACGCTGACCGCCGCTGGAGTTACGACTTAAGAATGCCATCAACCATCACTGTCAGCCCTTGGAATTAGTTGTTTAGGAGAGGTCAACATGAAACAAATTAATCTATCTCGCAGAGCAACAATGCGAACACTTTTAGTCGCGAGTGGTTCATGCCTGGCGTTATCACAAGTCAATATTTGGAAACAGCCTAAACAGGCTTTGGCCGCCGCACGAAGTCATTCTACCCCTGTCACTGTGGCTGACGAATTAGCACTAACCACGCCAGAGCAAGATGTGTTTATCGCTATTAAACAAAACCTGATTCACTCAAAAACGGTTAAAGACGAACAAATTGCAGATTTTGCAAAACAGCTGGTGGAAACAAGTCCCAAAGGTACTGATTTCAAAGCTGCGTTCAGTAACCTACAGCAAGAGTTTCAATTGATGGATTATTTCATTCGCTTTGTAAACGCGTAAATTGTTCACGGGCTATGTCTAAATAGCCCGTTTCTTCGCTTCAACTAACTTGTCACATCCTCCCAATCTTCTCTTACTGCCAAAAGTCATAGGACCCATCGGTTTTTGTGTCGAAAAAATCAGGCGTTTTGTCATCTTTAAACTGCAGACTTCATCATGGCAACACGTTGTTTTCATGAAAAATTCAAATCCACACAACACAAGATGATTTGCAGATAGCCTTATGGCACATCAAGACAAACACCCTACCTCGCAAACACATAACATCAAACTAACCACGACGTTTCACGAGTCGATCACAACATTATTGAGAGTAACCATGGAGGTCCATATGTTAGTGACGCATTATCCAAGTATTCAACGTTCTGTGAACAAACGAACCATCACTGTTCTGGTGGCAGCTTCGTCTATCATCGCATCTACACTCTGCATTAGCTCTGCTAACGCAGCCGGCTACCAAATCGCATTTGACTCCGTCAGCGGTCTTGGCCGTTCCTATGCAGGGGAAGCAGCTATTGGTGACACTGCGGCGGCGATGGGAAGAAACCCAGCACTAATGTCTTTGTTCGAGCAGGCTGAACTCTCTGGCGCACTCATTTATTTCGATGGCAGTATTGATGTGAAAGGTGGCTCGGATGCTTTTTCATCTAACGATACAGTGCCTGCACAGTTCGTGCCCTCGACTTACTACGTTCACCCTATCGATGAAAAAATCGCAGTGGGCCTTGGTGTTTATTCAAATTATGGCTTAGGCACTGACCTAAAAGATGATTTTGCCGCGGGCGATATTGGGGGTGACACCTCTCTGTTATCGGTCAACTTCAACCCTGCCGTCTCATATCGGATCAACCCCATGCTGAGTCTTGGTGGTGGTGTTAGCCTTATCTACGCAACGGGGGAAGTGAACCGTCACTATGGCGCTTCTGGTGGCAACTTTAACAAGAACAGTTCGGATAAGTTACTCAGCTGGGACGCTGACGATTGGGCATTCGGATGGAACGTAGGCGCTCTGGTGGAGCTCGATGAGAACAATCGATTCGGTCTGGCTTATCGTGCGGGGGTCGATCTCGAACTTAGCGGCGACTTCATCGATCATACGGTCGGTTTTGTGGCTATTCCAGGTGGTGGCAGTGCTGACAGTGTTTCCAATGTACCATTGCCAGCAACCATTGAATTCTCAGGCTTTCACCAGCTCAACAATACATTGGCTGTCCACTATAGCGCTCTTTGGACACAATGGAGTGATTACACAGAATTCAAGGCTAGCGGTGCCGGCTGTTCCATTAATGGCGGTACCTGTTTTGTTAAGCCCGAAAAGTACGATGACAGTTGGCGATGGGCCCTTGGCGCAACCTACCAGCTAAATCAAGCAGTCACCCTTAGAGCTGGTGTCGCGTTGGATGAAAAAGCAGGCGCAACAACGTTAAGCATTCCAGACCAAGATGCATTGTGGCTCTCTACGGGTTTAAATTACACATATAGCCCAGAATGGTCATTTGATGTTGGGCTTGCTTACATGGATCGTTCAAAGGAAACCTTTAAAGAAACAAGCCTGTTCGTGGGAGAGCAGGAATACCAAACAAAAGGTTATCTAGTCATTGTGGGTGCTCAGGCAAACTATCGCTTTTAAAGCCTTTCATATTGGTCACTAACGGACCACTCACCGATTGAAAACGAAAAAGCCCAGCTCGCTGGGCTTTTTGCTGTTGATATATCTGCGTTGTTACTGGCGTTACTAAAATGCTTGGTATGCATTTGCATTAATTTTCGCCATTCCGCCACTCTGTCATAGGCTTTTTATACATAACGAAACGTTAACTCTCACTCAGTGATTGCTCCTGAAAATGCTTCTGAAAAAAGTTCGCTACACGCATTCAACAATCCGATGAGCGGTTCAAGATTGGCTATTGGACGTTACAAGTCAACGATTCGTGATATGCCTTGAGCAGTATCACCTTCTAACTAGACAAAACTCGCACACATAACACGATACCCAAACAACCAGAAGATGCAGAATTGATTGGGTATAAGCCACAAAATTCAGATAAAAAAAAGCACCTCGACAGGCTCATGCCGGGGTGCAAACTGTCATCAAACAACAGTAATGGACAAGAAATTAACACTAAAAACATCATCCCTCGGAGTTTCACACTCCGGGTTAGATCATACTGGTAATGTGACTAACCGCTTTGGGTCGCTCGTAACTCTCTTCGTAGAATTTTCCCGACCGCCGATTTAGGTAATTCACTAACAACTAGGATTTGTTTCGGGATTTTATATGCCGCAAGGTTTTCACGGCAATATTGTTGGAGGGCGACCAGATCGATGGTCTCTTTCGCCGTAATATGTGCGTTTACCGCCTCGCCTGTAACAGCATCAGGCACGCCCACAACCGCAACCTCTAATACATCCGGATGTGACGACAGTACCTGTTCAACTTCGCTCGGATAGACATTAAATCCAGACACCAGAATCATATCTTTTAGTCTATCGACAATTTGGATAGAGCCATCATCAAGGATCATTCCCATGTCCCCAGTCTTAAAAAAACCATTGGACGTGAGAACTTCCGACGTCTCTTCAGGGTTGTTCCAATACCCTTTCATCACCTGAGCGCCTTTCACAACAATTTGCCCAACATCCCCTTTCGCAACAACGGTATTATTCACATCCCAAATCTGGACATCGGTATCTATCAAAGCATGTCCGACCGTGCCGTAATGCTCTTTTCCAGGATGATTGATGCTGATAACGGGCGATGTCTCAGACATACCGTACCCTTCTGTAATTTCGCCACCTGTCACTTCTTTCCACGCAAGTCTTGCACTGTCGATTAATGCCGTGCCACCTGACAATGTGATTTTTAAGTGGGAAAAATCTAAATCACGAAAACCTTGGTGCTGACATAGCCCGACAAACAAGGTATTTATCCCAGCCATACCAGTAAATTTATGAGGCTTCATCAACGCCACCATGCTGTCTAAGTCACGAGGGTTTGGGATAAGGATATTGGCATTACCCATTGAAAATAAGAGGATTAAATTCACCGCAAACGCATAGATGTGATACAGAGGTAGAGGACAAACGAAGATCTCATTTCCCGGCTCGACGACACCATTAAGCCTTTCGGATAACTGCGCCATATTACTCAGAACAGATCGATGCGTTAAACATGCCCCTTTTGCTCTTCCCGTTGTACCCCCTGTATATTGCAACATGCAAACGGCGTCTGGAGGCACGATAACAGGCATAAGGCTTGAGTCGACACAGCTATCAATAGCGAGCTCAATGGATGAGATATTCATGTCTTTTTCGCAGACAATATCTGGCAGCTCACTGGAAGTGCATAACACAACTTCGATGTCTGTTTTATCAATAACCCCAGACAACTTTTCAGCAAGTGGAGAGAAGATAACAATCGCTTTTGCACCTGAGTCTGAAAACTGGTGCTGCATTTCTCTTTGAGTATAAAGAGGATTGGTATTCACAATGATCAACCCTGCTCGCAATGCTGCAAACGCCGCAACAGGGAAATCCAATATATTGGGAAGCTGAATTGCGACCCTATCCCCTGGCTGCAATGCGGTATGCTGTTGAAACCAACATGCCAATGCACGAGATTTGCTTTCAACCTCTCGATAAGTTAACTGCGCGGGCCCACAATAGAATGCCACTTTATCGCCATATGCTTTGCAAGCTTGCACGATAAAACCCGCCAAATTTTCCGTAGTACTTTCGTTTTCCAACATGTGCAATTCTCCTTTCGTCAAACTAAACATAACCAAGGTTATGATTAGCCAAATCACTTCCAATATGTAGCCAGTGAAAACACACGATTAGCGAACAAATAGCTTATAGAACCAATGATGCATTCGCTTTCCATAAGGTGGGTACAACATATCGGAAAAGAACAGCCTACCGCGGCTAAATAGCGCTTTGGCATGTGAGAATGTTTTGAATCCTTCGACACCGTGATAGCTTCCAAGTCCGGAGTCGCCGACTCCCCCAAATGGTAGATCGTCAATCACCACATGGAATGCAGCATCATTGATACAAACCCCTCCAGCATGCGTATTCTTTAGAACCGTTTGTTGAAAGTTTTTATCGAAGCTCTGTATGTAAAGGCCTAATGGACGTGGGTTTGCGTTTATCTCCTCAATCACTGTATTCAAGTCGTCGTATCCGATAATGGGCAAGATTGGACCAAATATTTCCTCTTGCATGATCTTCATCGTTCGATCAGTGCCAATTACCAAGGTCAATGGCATATAGCATTCTTCTGAGTTTACTGTTGCGTCGCCTAACGAAATCACTTCAGCTCCACGCTTCTTGGCTTCTTCTAAGTAACCGAGTAGACGCTGGTGCTGTTTACTATTAATAATTCGCGTCCGTTTTGCATAACCGTCATTGACGGGATACATCGATTCGTAGCGGAGTTTCAATGAGGCGACTAACTCTCTAATTTTCCCATTGGGGCAGTAAACGTAATCCGGTGACACACAGGTTTGACCTGCATTCATGGTTTTGCCATAGATAAAACGCTTAACCGCTTCATCCAGAGAAATATTGTTGTCGATGATGACGGGGGATTTGCCACCTAATTCCAGCGTGACTGGCACTAAATTTTCGGCCGCTGCTTTCATGACATGACGCCCCACCTCAGTCGAGCCCGTAAACAATATGTGGTCGAACTGCAATGCTGAAAAAGCCTGAGCAATGTCTACATCGCCTTGAACTACACAGACCTTATCAGTATCAAAAACTCCCGCCAGAATCTCTGCCAACACTGTATTGGTATTCGGCGTGTATTCCGACGTTTTGATCATGGCTCGATTGCCCGCAGCAATGGCGGCGACCAATGGGCCAATGGTGAGAAAAACAGGGTAATTCCAAGGTGCAATGATTCCTACAACCCCTTTGGGCTGATAAAGCACTTTCGCATGCGCGGGTTGAAACACAATGCCAACAGCCCGCTTTTCCGGCTTCATCCACCCCTTTAAGTGCTTTAGTGTGTATTCAATCGCTGATATCGAAGAAAATATGTCACCCAACATACTTTCGTCATGACTTCGGTAGCGAAAGTCTTTTTCCAACGCACCCAGCAAGGCCTCTTTCTGCGCCAAGATGCCGCGCTTGAGCTGTTTCAAGCTACTGACTCGTGAAACAAATGAAGGGTACCGATCTTGTTCAAAGGCCGCTTTCTGTGCATCAAACATCGCGAGCATACGCACTCTTTCTGACAAGTCAGACTTTTCAGTTATCGCAACTCCCGATATGTGCTCAACGTTACTCATGGATTAGAACTCCTTGTATTTGCGATGCACTGTTTTGAATAACGGTGATGTGAAGCGGCCCCTTGGTCAAAATTGACACGTCAATTCGGCACATTCCTAAGAGCAATAGCAACAACTACACGTACAGTGCGAAGGACTGAAAATCGCCCTCTCTGTCAATATGAATCAGGAGGTATCCGATCAGGTTGTTATTTTGCGCCAAAGACTTATCTTTTCGTTTCGAATGAAGACAGATGAAGATTGGGGATTGCGTAGGAAGGAAAATTATCAGGAATAGACGAAAATATTCAGGCGGTTAGTGATATATCCAAGCAACCTGAAGCGACTCAATTTCAAAAATCTTCAAGTTACTTGAGTATCAGTGCCATCAATAATCAGCACTACACTCTGGATTGGATGTGTTCAACCATATCGTTAGTAGAAAGGTATTTGGTGCGATACTCACCAGGAGCACAGCCTTCCCAACGCCGAAAAGCACGATTGAAGTTTGCCACGTTCGAAAAACCCACCAAATATCCTATTTCGCTAATGCTCATATGTGGCTGTTTGATGTAATTTAACGTGATGCGCTTGCGAGTATTATCAAGAATATCTTTGTAGCAAGTCCCCTGCTCACTAAGCTTACGCTGCAGGTTTCGAAGGCTATACCCGAGATGTTTAGCAACATCAGCTTGTGATGGCGCGCCCACAGGCAATTCATCAAGAATTTTGGATTCAATCAGGTAAGTTAGGTTGGTTCTGTCAACCCGGGTCATAAACTGGTTCAAAAGCTCTATGTGCATTTGATTGATTGCAGGGTTGTTACCAAAAGCTCTCTCTTTGGCTTGGTTCAGGTCAAGCAACACCGCATTTCGCTCACAACCATACTCAATGGGACAATTGAAAAACTCCATGGCAGTAGGACATGCATCACTTGAACGGTCGAACGTAAATTCGATCTTTACTGGATTCAAATCGCCGCCTACCAACCCGCGAGACAATTGGACAAGCGTCGCGAGAAATGACTCAATCAAATCGGCTGAAAGAACTAAGCGCCCGCTGTCGGTGTAACGATAAACCACTAACTCCACGACGAGGTGATCTCTCATCTCGTACGCTTCCATATTGCTGCAGTTTGATACAACGCGCTTATATTGACTCACACGCTCTAGTGCTTCTTGCAGGCAAAAAGCTGATTGCACTGCGTAACCCAAAGCATGCAGTATCGAAGGGTGAAAGCACTTAGCAACTTCGATATTGAAATTGCGAGCACCTGAATATTTATTGCAGTAAGTAAATAGGTTTCCCAAACTCTCAACGCAAATCCGTCCTTCAGGATTGTTCACTTCGGCGGGGTCAATATCAAACCGCTTCAAGGTTTCAACGGGGTCGAGATCTAGCGCTTTGATTGCACGCGTTACCGGAATGATCCAACCACTCAATGTGGAGTAATATGCGTTCATTTGAGCCACTTTTCTTTCTACAACGCCTCAAGTGTTACCACAATGTTTCAAATTGTAAAGGGAGGTAAAGGGTCGCTCTTATCCTTTGTTCTAACTGAATATTGATAACATATTAATACCACTAAGGTTTGTTAAAATGATTGATTTGTATCGATTCAAAATTCGAATATTTTTACATAAATACTTTCAATATTGAGACAGAATGAGACCGTGAGATCTCTAAGATCTTGCACTCACCTTAGATTAAACGGCACATCAACACATTGATGTAACAATAGCTCGGTTAAACAACCACCTATCGCGTTCATATCGTGCACAGTGAAACCCGTAAATCGTTAGCGCACATTGTTACAACACGCCACCCATCCCAATATCTGCGTCGTTATCCGCCTCTTTTTCCGTGACTTAGTTCTCACATCTGTTATTTGTTAAATAAGTCTGTATAATTCGCGCCCTATTCATTCGTGCATTAACACTGTTTGATCTAGACACACTTAACCAGAGAATCACCCGTCTCATCTACCTAGGAATATTTCTTTGATTTCAACCGCTAACATCACCATGCAATTCGGCGCCGAGCCACTATTTGAAAACATTTCTGCTAAGTTCGGTAACGGTAACCGTTACGGCTTAATCGGAGCCAATGGATGTGGTAAATCAACGTTCATGAAAATTCTTAGCGGTGCATTATCACCGAGCTCTGGCAATGTATCTATCACGCCAGGACTAAAGCTAGGTGTGTTGAGCCAAGACCAATTCGCCTTTGAACAACATAACGTTATTGATGTTGTCATCATGGGTGACAAAAAGCTTTGGGAAGTCAAACAAGAACGAGATCGTATTTACTCGCTGCCAGAAATGAGCGAAGACGATGGCATGAAGGTCGCAGAGCTTGAAAGCGAATTCGCAGAAATGGATGGCTACACAGCAGAAAGTCGCGCTGGTGACATCTTGCTTAAAGCGGGTATCGAAGAAGAATTTCACTTCGGCTTGATGCAACACGTTGCGCCAGGCTGGAAACTGCGCGTGCTGTTGGCGCAAGCGCTTTTCGCAAACCCAGATATTCTGTTGCTTGATGAACCAACCAACAACTTGGATATTCACACCATCAGTTGGCTAGCAGAAGAGTTAAACCAGCGTAAGTGTACGATGATTATCATTTCGCACGATCGCCACTTCTTGAACTCTGTATGTACTCACATGGCAGATATCGATTACGGTGAACTGCGTATTTACCCAGGTAACTACGAGTATTTCTTGGAAGCGTCTGCACTGATCCGCGATCAGCTGTTATCTGGTAACGCCAAGAAAGCTGCTGAGATCAGCGAATTGCAGGACTTCGTTAACCGCTTCGGTGCAAACGCATCCAAGGCGAAACAAGCGAGTTCTCGTGCCAAGAAAATGGACAAAATCAAGCTAGATGAAGTGAAGTCATCAAGCCGTATGAGTCCTTCTATTGATTTTGGCGAAGGTAAAAAGCTTCACCGCCAAGCTTTGGAACTTCAAAACGTTGGTCATGCATTTGGCGATGAGTTGCTATTTGAAGGCGGTAACTTATTGCTAGAAGCGGGTTCGCGTCTCGCTATCATCGGAGAAAATGGCGTGGGTAAAACCACCCTCTTGCGCTGTCTGGTGAACGAGCTATCTCCTAACAACGGTATCGTTAAATGGTCAGAAAATGCGTCAGTGGGCTATTGCCCGCAGGACAGCACTGCGGATTTTGACAATGACATGACCATTTTTGATTGGATTTCACAATGGCGCACTGTGAAGCATGATGATTTGATGGTGCGCGGTATTCTTGGTCGTCTTCTATTCACTGCAGACGACGTAAACAAGAAAGCCAAGAATTGTTCTGGTGGTGAAAAGAACCGCCTTCTGTTCGGCAAGTTGATGATGCAAGACATCAACGTACTTGTCATGGACGAACCAACGAACCACATGGACATGGAAGCGATCGAAGCGTTAAACAATGCACTGAAAACGTACACAGGTACGCTCATCTTTGTTAGCCATGACCGCGAATTTGTATCATCACTTGCTACGTCTATTATTGACGTGAAAGACAAGACACTGGTGAATTTCCAAGGTACGTTTGACGAATACCTCGCGCACCAGCAAAAGATGTTAAACGTTGCTTAACGCGTTACAACTCACTAACGCAGAAATATGATTTCGAACCGCGCGCACACTGATGACTACCCAGTCAGCACTGCGTGCGATTCACCTAAAATGGAGAATTCCTTCATGACAGAACAAGAAAGAATCGAGCTACAACAGAACAATCCTTTGCATGGTCTGAAAATGGAAGACATGCTGCAACAGCTTGTTGATCATTACGGCTGGGAAATTCTGGACACTGCAATGCGCTTAAACTGCTTTAATACGAAGCCAAGCATTGCAAGCAGTGTGAAGTATTTGAAAAAAACAGATTGGGCGAGAGAGAAAGTAGAAAACTTCTATCTTTATCGTTTTAAGCGCATGCCAAAAGCGACAGAAGCTGAATTTGAATTGCCACCTCGCGCACGCCCTTTCCCGCACGGATTAGAGCCTCGCGAGCCAATGGAACTCACCGTCGATTCCATTTTGCTGTCTCAAGCCAAAGCTGCGTCAGCACATAAAGCACGTACAGGACGCCGACCAAGCCGTCGCTAATAATCTGCTTGTGACCCTTTTCATCTAAAAAGCCAAACCTACCCAGGCTTGGCTTTTTTGTCGCCATTCTGACCCCACACCCGTTGAATCCAAAACGTCACTTCGCGTGCTTTAACACCTTCACTGAAATAATTAGGGGCTAATTTTTTTGGCGTTATAGGTTCAACTACTGATATTCTTTGACAAAGATCACTCATTGATTTAGTTGGATACCCATCATGTTTTCAAAATTGTCATCAATTCTTAGAGAAGTGTTCACCGAGGAAGGTGGAAGTGTCGCATCTAATGAGAACCGATATCAACGAGCGATGGCGGGCTTACTGTGTGAGGTGGCTGACGCAGACAACGAGCTTGACCCTCGTGAAGAAGCGGCGAAAACACGCCTCTTAGCTGCCCTGCTGAACATAGATGAAACCGCCGCGTCTGCATTAGTTAACGACGCAAAAGTCGATAGCTCTAATTCAGTTTCGCTCTACGACTACACCGATAAGTTGCGACAGCTGGAACAGCCACAACGATTTGACTTGATAAAAGCAATGTGGGGAGTCGCGTACGCAGATGGAAAGCTGGATCCATTGGAAGATTCAGTGATCCGCAAAACTGCCGAATTACTTTATCTGGATCACGCAATGTTCATCAAAGCGAAGCTCGAAGCGCAAGCAGACAGCAATTTTTGATTTCATTGTTATCTCGATAACACCGAGGTCGAGCCTTCTTACTATCGCCATGTGCGATAGTAAGACGTGCGCCAACTAAGTATTAAGTAACAGTAATTGCCCATCCACTTCCACTCGGCGTAATCGAGTACCAAAGACGGACTCCAGTGTATCAACATGCATTACGTCTTTGGGTTCACCTTGGGCAACTAGATGCCCATTTTTCAACAGCATCACCCTATCCGCATCACTCAATGTACGATTGATGTCGTGATTAGACATCACAACAGCGATACCTCGGTCTGCGATCCGCCTGACCATCTTGTACATCACACTCTGCTGAGCAATATCCAGAGCACTTGCTGGCTCATCAAGAATGAGGAGTTTCCCATCAGGATTAATGTCCGGCCAAATCTGTAAACACACGCCCGCCAACCTCACTCGCTGCCACTCTCCACCAGAAAGTTGCTCTGTATTTCGATTGAGCTTGTCTTCAATCCCCAAGGTTGAGCATATGTCTTTAACCGCTTTATCTCGCGTTTCAATACTGGTTACCGCCAAGGCAGAAAGACTCAAGCTAAGGTATTGGTAAACACCAATGGCAAAAGCTGGTTTCTGTTGCTGGCTCAAGTAGGCACGTTGTCTAGCCAGCGTTTTACTGTCTATGTTGTCTAATGAGATATCATTCAAAAAGACATCACCTTGCCCTTCCGTTAATCCAGACAACAACTCCAGCAACGTACTTTTCCCACTGCCATTGGCACCCAACAAATGGACGATTTCACCTTGTTTAACTGAAAAACTTAATGGCAACAAACGAGTGCCTAAGGCGATATCTTTAACGTCAATCATACGCGCCTCAATAACATCCAGATAAACAACGGCGCACCAAGTGACGTTGTCACTGCGCCAACAGGCAGTTCAGCTTCAGAAATCGCCATACGCCCTATGGTGTCAGCGACCAAAAGCAATGAAGCCCCCGCAAGCGCTGAAAGAGGTAATAGAAATTTGTTTTCGGTTCCTAGCCATAACCTGAGGAAATGTGGAACCACAAGCCCGACAAAACCTATCACGCCAGCCATGGCAACTGATGCACCGACTAGAATGCTCACCATCAAAATAAGTTGCCAGCGCAAAGTTTGAGTATTCAAGCCTAGTTGTTTCGCTGGGGTTTCACCCAGCATCATCAAATCCAAGTTGTGCCCTTGTGTACAAAGCCAAAGCACAGCAGGAATAACAACAACAGCAAGGGTGAGTTGCGCCCAATGCACACCAGACAAGCTGCCCATTAGCCAATATAAAAGCTGACGAAGGTTAAGATCTGAGCTGAAGTAAAAAGCCCACGTCACAATAGCGCCTGACAAGATCCCTAACGCTACACCTATCAATAGCAAACGAGCTGTCGACATGGTGCGTTTTCTGGCTAGCCAAACCAATATGCCAGTGAAAGACAGCGCCCCTAGCATAGCCGCTGACATCAAGCCATATTGGCTAGCCATAGCTGGAAAGAAAAACATCACGAGTACAAGCGCAAGGCTTGCTCCACCGGAAATTCCCAGAACTCCCGGTTCGGCAAGTGGGTTACCGAGTAACACCTGCAGTACTGCGCCAGAAACAGCCAATGAAGCGCCAATCAAAATAGCGGCAATAACCCTAGGAACACGGAGTTCTATCAATAATTGCTGCGCTAAAGCAGATTCAGCATGAAATGGGAAAATCCAGATTTCACCCGCCGACAATGAGAGAAGCGCGCAGGCGATAAGAAGCACAAAAGCAGTGACAAGCGCGATATGCCAACGACGAGTATGTCGCTCAACAAGTTCAAGTAAATGCATGGTTTTAAGGCTTAAACATCAATAGCCGCCAACCATACAGAGAACCTTGAAAAATGAAAAGCCTTAACTGATTGCATAAGGCCCCGGCTCATTATTCACATTCACGAAAAGTGGCTGAGATTCATCCGGAGTGAAAGGTTGAACTAGCAAACATGCTCGCTGACCAATCGCGACGTTTGCATTAGGAAATACCGCGGCTTCCCCTCCTTTAATCGCTTTATATTCTGTTCCGTTTTCTTCGGCAAGACACTCCCCCTCTTCAAAAAAAGTAAAATTAGCAGCGTCGTTGCTAAAAGCCAGAGAGAAAGCTTCGTCCGTTTTGGTGATAGTGCGAGTGACTTTGTAAATCTCAAGTGCTGGCTTATTCTGACTCGCTGGCAACTCACTCTTCGTTAAGCTCGCCACTAGCGCTTCTTTAAGTGCAGCAAACTCTTCCATATTGTTTTGATACAGCGGTGCGACTCGTCCCATTTCAAACGTTGCAGCTAGCGCCCCAAAGTGCTCTGCACTCCACCAACTAAACGTCGAAGACGGTGAACGACTGAGCAGCATGGCATCCATGTCTGCGCCGCTTAGAAAGTGAATCAAAGGGCGAACATCGGTGGCATGACTCGAAGCGGGTACAACAGCAAACATATAGTGTTTGGATTCACGGATCGCGCTGTGAAGATCAAAATGCCATTTGCCAATGTATGCTTCGCAAGATGTAAAGAATTGACCAACATGATGCTGTAGACGATTCGCCAACCGACACTCTTTGTTTCTTTCCGGGTTCACACCCGCGAATAGCCGATTGAGGTTTTCTTCAATAAAGCGGGTATGTGCATGTATGGCATCTGGGTGCGCAATGATAAATAGCGTGCGTGCCTTCGGCACCCACTCTTCGTTAAGTATTTCGTTCACCAATTGATTCACCAGCTCAATCGGCGCTGTTTCGTCTCCGTGTATACCAGAGGAGAGCACAATAGCGTGATCTGCACTTGGCGGTACGAACTCTAAAACGCCAATATCATGATGAATAACATCAGTACCATTGAAAAGTTGGAAGGTTTTTGGATTGAATTGTTCAGGCGGAAATAAGGTTTGCTCGAGAAAGCCCTCAGAGAGGTAAGTGTCCATTTTCATACGTCCCTAACTATATTATTTTTCGTATCTCAGCACTTACTATACCCAAACGATCACAGGATTCATGTTTACGGCATGGAATGACGCCAGATTTGAGAGATTGAAAGGCATACGTACGATTTTCAAGCAATAAAAAACCGCAGCTAAAAGCCACGGTTTCATATCAGGTTTGTCACTGTAAGTGAGAATTCAACGAGGATAAGTCTAAGAAACAGACGGCAACTCAAGAAGTCCTCGTCGACAATTACTTGTCGATTTTAGCGTTTTCTACGCGTGCTTTCAGTTTCTGTCCTGGTCTAAATGTCACGACTCTACGAGCAGTGATTGGAATATCTTCACCCGTTTTTGGGTTACGGCCTGGTCGTTCGTTCTTTTCGCGAAGATCGAAGTTACCAAAACCAGACAGCTTGACTTGCTCGCCACCTTCGAGAGCTTTTCGAACTTCTTCGAAAAAGGCTTCAACGGTGTCCTTGGCGTCCCGCTTGCTCATCCCGACATTTTCAAACAGGTTCTCAGCCAAATCGGCCTTAGTGAGCGCCATAGGTCATTCCCTCAAGAAATGTTAAACATAAATGAGATACTCTGTATCTACACTACCAATTGCACTGCATTGGAAATATTCACTTGCTCCTCTGTCGGGCAGCATATTCCGCATCAGTAACTTACGAATAGTGTAAGCCAACTGGCTGATTTGCGCCAACTTTTTTCCATATCATTATTTAGAACAGTGCTCTGTTTATGAGGATTTCATTCTTGAGTCATGCATAAAAAATGAGACACAGACTTCACAATTATTCGTTTAGATGATGTTTTTATTCATTTTTTAATCCATTGCAAACCATCATTTATCAATGGTTCGATAAAACATAGGTTTATCAAAACGATAGGTGTTAGAACTTTTGGACATAAAAAAAAGCAGCCCGAGGGCTGCTTTTTATTGATGATTTTGGCATTAATCGCGTAGATGTGCGCCAAAATGCTCGCCGAGTGTTGCAACAACTGCTGCAACTGCCTCAGAAATATCACTTTCTTCTAAGGTGCGCTCTGTCGACTGAAGGGTGAGAGCAATCGCTAGGCTCTTCTTACCTTCTTCAACACCCTTGCCTTTGTAAAGGTCGAACAATTTAGAAGCCGTGATTAGCGTGTTGTCTGTTTTCAAACATGCACGAACAACAGCTTCTGACTCTACTTCCTCAGCAACGATCACCGCGATATCACGACGGTTTGCTGGGAATTTAGAAATAGCCACGGCTTCAGGGATCACACGTTGGTTGATTGCAGCCCATTCGATTTCAAACACAATCGTACGGCCGTTCAGGCCAAACTTGCGCTCTAGTTCTGGGTGGACTGTACCAATGTGACCAATGATTTTACCGTCTACTTCAATAGCAGCGCTTTGACCTGGGTGCAGTGCTGGGTGCTTAGACGCTTTGAAGCTATACGCTAGCTCATTAGCCGTCAGTTCAAGAACCGCTTCTAAATCGCCTTTTAAGTCAAAGAAGTCAACCGTGTTAGTTGCGATGTCCCAGTGCTCTTCAGAACGCGCACCGGCAATCAGACCAGCCAACATCATTTCCTGACGCATGCCATTTTCAGCAGATGCTTCAGGAATAAAACGCAGACCCGCTTCAAACAAGCGAACACGAGGTTGCTGACGTTTCTGATTGTAAACAACCGTGTTAAGTAGACCGGTCCACAGGCTCAAACGCATTGCTGACATATCAGCAGAGATTGGGTGTGGCAGAATCAATGGCTCAACGTCTGGCACGATCAGCGCTTGCTGAGCTGGCTCAACAAAGCTGTACGTGATGGCTTCGTGATAACCACGGTCAACCAACAGATCACGAACGCGTTTCAGAGGCTGGTTAGCTTCTTTATACTCATTCATGGTCAGGTGAGCTTGAGGCGCTTGGTTCGGAATGTTGTCGTAACCGAAAATACGACCGACTTCTTCTACCAAATCTTCTTCGATAGCCATGTCAAAACGCCACGAAGGTGCTTTCGCTGTCCAGCCCGCTTCTGTAGTTTCGACTTCACAACCAAGACGCGTCAGAATTTCAACCACATCATCACAAGAGATAGCGTGACCTAGAAGACGGTCCAGCTTAGTGCGTCGTAGTGCAATGGTTTTCGCTTTTGGCAGATTCTCTTCAGACTCTTGACCAACGATTTCACCCGCTTCACCACCACAGATTTCAATCAGTAGTTGGGTTGCACGTTCCATAGCGTGGTACTGAAGGTTTGAATCAACACCACGTTCAAAACGGTGTGAAGAGTCAGTGTGCAAACCATAGCTACGTGCACGACCACGGATTGCATCAGGGGCAAAGAATGCAGCTTCAAGCAATACGTCAGTGGTTTCGCCAGTCACACCAGAGAACTCACCACCAAAGATACCCGCGATAGCCAGTGCTTTGTTGTGATCTGCAATAACAAGCGTGTTGTCATTCAGCTCTGCTTCATTACCGTCAAGAAGAACCAGTTTCTCGCCCTGCTTCGCCATACGCGCAACGATGCCACCTTCAACCTTTGATAGGTCGAATGCATGCATTGGTTGGCCTTGCTCAAGCATTACGTAGTTAGTGATATCTACGATTGGATCAATAGAGCGAATACCACTGCGGCGCAGTTTTTCTTGCATCCAAAGCGGAGACGTTGCTTTCACATTCACGTTGCGAACAACACGACCTAAGTAACGTGGACATGCAGTAGGCGCTTCAATAGCAACCGAAATTTTGTCGTCAATTGAAGGAGCCACGTTTTCAAATGCAGGCTCAGTCACTTCAGCGCGGTTCAATACACCCACTTCACGTGCCATGCCTTTTAGGCTCAAACAGTCAGCGCGGTTTGCAGTCAGATCAACGTCAATAGTCACATCGTTTAGTGACAAGAACTCACGGAAATCCGTACCCAGAACTGCGTCTGCAGGTAGTTCCATGATGCCGTCTGATTCTACGTTAATGCCTAGCTCGGTAAATGAACACAGCATGCCGTGAGATGGTTGACCACGTAGTTTCGCCTTTTTGATTTTAAAATCACCAGGCAGAACCGCACCAACAGTCGCAACGGCAACTTTGATACCAAGGCGACAGTTTGATGCACCACAAACGATGTCTAGTAGCTCTTCGCCACCAACATTCACTTTAGTTACACGCAATTTGTCTGCATCAGGGTGTTGACCACACTCAACAACTTCACCAACAACAACGCCAGTAAACTCGCCAGCGACAGCCTCAACATCGTCTACTTCTAGACCAGCCATCGTGATTTGGTGTGCCAGTTCTTCGCTATTTACAGCAGGACTCACCCACTCGCGAAGCCAGGATTCACTGAATTTCATTTCTCAATTACCCCAATGCTTACTTGAATTGTTTCAGGAAACGCAAATCGTTCTCGAAGAACGCACGCAGGTCATTCACGCCATAACGCAACATGGTTAGACGCTCTACACCCATACCGAAGGCAAAACCTGAGTATTTCTCTGGGTCAATGTTCACTGCGCGAAGCACGTTCGGGTGAACCATACCGCAACCCAGGATTTCCAACCATTTTCCGTCTTTACGACGAACATCCACTTCCGCTGAAGGCTCAGTGAATGGGAAGTAAGAAGGACGGAAACGCACTTCAAGATCTTCTTCAAAGAAGTTACATAGGAAGTCATGAAGGATGCCTTTAAGCTGCGCAAAGTTAACATTTTCGTCAACCAGCATACCTTCAACTTGGTGGAACATTGGCGTGTGCGTTTGGTCGTAATCATTACGGTAAACGCGGCCAGGCGCGATGAAACGCAATGGGGGCTGGTTTTCTTCCATGGTACGGATCTGAACACCTGAAGTGTGCGTACGAAGCATCAAATCTGGGTTAAAGAAGAAAGTGTCATGGTCAGTACGTGCAGGGTGATCTTCTGCAATGTTCAGCGCGTCGAAGTTATGGAATGCATCTTCGATTTCTGGGCCCGTTTTCACGTCAAAGCCGAGATCACCAAAGAAGCTTTCAATGCGTTCGATGGTGCGCGTCACTGGGTGAATACCGCCGTTCTCAATGCGACGACCAGGTAGGGTCACATCAATAGATTCCGCAGCAAGCTTCGCTTCAAGCTCTGCGCTTTCTAGCGCATTTTTGCGCTCAGAAATAGCCGCTTGTACAGCTTGCTTCGCTTTGTTGATGCTCGCGCCAGCTTCACGGCGCTCTTCAGGAGGTAATTTACCTAGAGCCTGAAGTTGCAAAGTCAGGTCGCCCTTCTTACCCAGGTACTTTACACGTACCTCATCCAGAGCCACAACAGAGTCAGCCGCTTCAATGGCTACTGTTGCGTTGGACAGAATGTCTTCTAGTTGTTGCATCGTTTCCTCATCTACCCAATCGGGCAGTGTCCTACGGTGAGTAAAATACCAATTCTCGTAACAAAATTTGGATTTGTTGCTTTTACAGCAACCGCCTAGATTTCGCTCTGAGAATTGGTATAGACGTAACGCTACATAGTAAATAAACCGCGTGACAAAGCCAAACTGAAACTGCGTTAAAGTAGGAGTCATGGACAATTCGTCATCAATTTACCGCTTTCACGAAGTAAGAATCCTGGTGCAATCGGTTAGGTGCTTGTAAATCCATCGCGACTGATCCGATTGCCAACCATGATCAAGTCATTAACGAGACCTATACCAAATCCATTTCATTCGAAAAATGTAACAAACATTCGGTTTTCAATTTAGCGTCCAAAAAATCCTATCAACTTGCTCATAACCCTCTTATTTCTATCCAAAACATCTAGGTTGTAAATGTGCGCCGTTCTAGCACGTAATCGCTGCAATACTAATAAGGTTATAAAAATGAATACATTAATTCGGCGGAAAGGACATAACTTGACGCAGTTGTTTTGGATGAAAGCCATTATTACACCCTCTATACTGTTCCTCTCTCTACCATCCTATTCTGGAGATATAAGCGTGGATCCCATGCAACACTCCCCCATCCCAGCCCAAGTAACACCTATGTTTGTCAGCCTCGGCTTTGATGACAATCTCGATGTGGATGGTATGTCATGGGTCCTTCGATTACTCGGCAGTAACAAAAACCCCGATGGTGCTGATGCTTTCGCCAATTCATCGCTAAAAGCAAGTTTCTTTATGCATTGTGGGCCTGCACGTGGGAATGATGATGTACTAACCAAATGGCGACAAGCGCACTCAGAAGGCCATGACATAGGCAACCACACCGAGACTCACCCTGATGACAAGGTGAACTGGAACCCACTAGAAAGTTGGATGACTATAGAGCAGTGGCAGCAGGAAATAACACAGTGTAACGAACTGTTGATGGCATCAGAAGCGCAAGGCGGTGTTGGCCTGGCAAGCGTCAGTGGCTATCGAGCCCCCTTCCTAACCTATAACGACAATACGTTTAGAGCGCTTTCCGACAATCATATCCAATATGATGTGAGCCTACCTGCAGGAAACACACCTGAGCACGACGGGACTAACAATTATTGGCCATATACACTGCATAACGGAAGCCCAGAGCACGATATTGGCGTGAACAATGGCTGGAAACCCCCTCTCTCAAACTACCCTAACCTTTGGGAAATCCCGCTACATACCTTAATTGTGCCACCTGACAATGAAATGGATCGCTACGGATTAGCCTATTCATTGCGCGACAAAATCGCTTCTCGCGTTCCTTGGTTTGATGCGATATCAGGAAAAGGAGATAACTTCGATTGGAATTTGTATTTTGAACCCGCATGGGGCGCCGCCGGCTTGAATGAAAATGATGTGCTTGCGATATACAAATATAATCTCGACCTGAGGTTAAGTGGAAACAAATCCCCTCTTGTACTCGGTTTGCATTCAGGATTTTACGGATACCAAAACGGACAAGAACACTTTGGCATGCCTGAGTCGACGGTCGAATCAAGACGCCGTGTGCTAGAAAAATTCACCGAATATGCTTTATCCAAGCCTGATGTAAGATTTGTTAGCCACAAGCAGCTAGTCGATTGGATGGAGGAACCTGAACCCCTCACTCTATGCTCTTCGTCAGAGTGGGATGCCCATAAAGCCTACAAAAAAGGTGACGGCGTCACATACATGGGTGAGCAATATCAAGCAGCTTGGTGGACAATGCAGCAGATCCCTGGGTTATACGAAAACTCCCCATGGAAATCACTCGATGCTTGCACGCCAGAACAATAATCAAACAGTTGGTGAAAATTAGACAATAAAAAAGGGGAGCCGAGGCTCCCCTTTCTTGCAAAATCTATTCTGTAAAATTACAGAGCAGCTTTCGCTTTCTCAACAAGTACAGAGAAAGTAGCTTTGTCGAATACAGCGATATCAGCAAGGATCTTACGATCGATTTCGATAGACGCTTTCTTCAGACCGTTGATGAAACGGCTGTAAGACATACCATTCTGACGAGCCGCAGCATTGATACGTGCAATCCATAGTTGACGGAATTGACGTTTCTTCTGACGACGGTCACGGTAAGCGTATTGACCAGCTTTGGTAACTGCTTGGAAAGCTACGCGGTAAACACGTGAACGTGCACCGTAGTAACCTTTAGCTTGTTTTAGAACTTTCTTGTGACGTGCACGAGCTTGTACACCACGTTTTACGCGAGCCATGGACTCTCTCCTAAACTAAATCGTTAATAAACTAAGAAAAATTATGCGTATGGAAGCATACGAACAACTGCTGCTACTTCGCACTTAGGCAAAATCGCGTTTGGACGCAGTTGACGTTTGTTCTTAGTAGTACGCTTAGTCAGGATGTGACGTTTAGTTGCGTGCTTGAACTTGAAGCCGCCAGCAGTTTTCTTGAAACGCTTAGCTGCACCTTTGTTTGATTTCATCTTAGGCATGATGAATAACTCCGCATTGTATGCATGTTAATAACAATGTAATCCGGCGAACAAAGAGGCTATGCCAGAAGGCATAGCCTCTTATGTTACTTGTATGCCGAAATTACTTCTTTTTAGGGGCAAGAACCATGATCATTTGACGACCTTCGATTCGAGTCGGGAAGCTTTCTACCAAACAAATTTCGGCAGTGTCTTCCTTCAAACGATTCAAAACGTCAACACCGATTTCTTGGTGCGCCATTTCGCGACCACGGAATCGGATTGTAACCTTGACCTTGTTACCCTCTTCAATAAAGCGAACCAGGTTGCGTAGTTTTACCTGATAGTCGCCAATGTCGGTACCAGGTCGGAATTTGATTTCCTTAACCTGAATAACCTTTTGCTTTTTCTTCTGCTCTTTCGCAGCCTTGCTCTTTTCGAATATGAACTTACCGTAGTCCATCACACGACAGACAGGCGGCTCGGCATTAGGGCTGATTTCAACCAGATCTACTCCCGCCTCTTCAGCGACCTTAATCGCTTCCTGGAGAGTAACAACTCCAATCGCTTCACCATCAAGACCTGTCAAACGAACTTCGTCAATACCACGAATTTCATCATTCAAGCGATGAGCATTTTGTTTAACCGGGGCTTTTCTTGCGCCTTTAATACCTTATTCCTCCAAAATATTGAGCGTTCGGGTACGAACTTCGTTCTCGAGCAGAGAAACAAAATCTTCAATCTTGAATTTACCCAAATCTTTACCTTTGCGAGTACGTACTGCAATTTCGCCAGCTTCCATTTCCTGGTCGCCACAAACAAGCATGTAAGGTACGCGCTTCAAAGTATGTTCGCGGATTTTAAAGCCAATCTTCTCGTTTCTCAAGTCCGCTGATGCTCTAAATCCTGCTTTTTGCAGTTTTTTCGCTACTTCCTGAACATATTCGGCCTGATTGTCGGTGATATTCATCACAACAGCTTGCTGAGGAGCCAACCAAGTCGGGAAATGCCCTGCGTATTCTTCGATCAAAATACCGATGAAACGTTCTAGTGAACCAAGAATCGCGCGGTGGATCATCACTGGGGTGTGACGTTCGTTGTCTTCGCCAACGTACGTTGCGCCCAAACGCTCAGGCAGAGCGAAATCGAGTTGCACAGTACCACACTGCCATGCGCGATCCAAACAATCATGCAAGGTAAATTCAATCTTCGGACCGTAGAAAGCACCTTCCCCGTCCAGAATCTCAAATTTGATGCCCATAGCGTCAAGCGCTTCAGCCAACGCGGTTTCAGCACGGTCCCACATTTCATCAGAACCAACACGCTGTTCAGGACGCGTTGATAGTTTAACGACGATTTCATCAAAACCAAAGGTTTTGTAAGTGTCGTATACCATCTCAATGCACGAAGTCACTTCTTTCTGAACCTGTTCAGGCGTACAGAAGATGTGTGCATCATCTTGAGTGAAACCACGAACGCGCATCAGACCGTGCAGTGCGCCTGATGGCTCGTTACGGTGACAACTACCAAACTCTGCCATACGCAATGGCAGATCACGGTAAGATTTCAAACCTTGGTTGAAAATCTGAACGTGACCAGGACAGTTCATTGGCTTCAGTGCATATTCACGGCTCTCAGACTGAGTTGTGAACATGTAATCAGCATATTTTTCCCAGTGACCTGAACGTTCCCAAAGAACGCGATCCATGATCAGTGGGCCTTTCACTTCTTGGTAATCGTATTCAGTCAGTTTTTCACGGATGAATACTTCCAGTTCGCGGAAAACAGTCCAACCATTGTGGTGCCAGAACACCATACCCGGCGCTTCTTGCTGCATGTGGTACAGATCAAGTTGCTTACCCAGTTTACGGTGGTCACGCTTCGCTGCTTCTTCAAGACGAACAAGGTGCGCTTTTAGTTCTTTCTTATCGTAAAACGCTGTGCCGTAGATACGTTGCAGCATTTTATTGTCACTGTTACCGCGCCAGTAGGCACCAGCAACATTCAGAATCTTGAAGTTTTGGCAGAAGCTCATGTTCGGCACGTGCGGACCGCGGCACATGTCGATGTATTCTTCATGGTGGTAAAGACCTGGGCGATCGTCACGAGAAACGTTTTCGTCCAAGATTTCAATTTTGTAAGACTCGCCACGTGATTCAAACGTATCACGTGCTTCTTGCCAGCTAACATTCTTCTTAACTACGCCATATTTGGTTTTCGCCAAATCCTTCATACGTTTTTCAATCGCATCAAGGTCTTCTTGGGTCAATGAACGATCCAAGTCGATGTCGTAATAGAATCCACTGTCGATGGTAGGGCCGATCGCCATTTTAGCATCAGGGAACAGTTGCTTGATCGCATGACCTAGCAAGTGCGCACAAGAGTGACGGATGATTTCTAGACCGTCAGCGTCTTTTGCAGTGATGATTTCAAGTTTTGCGTCGTTTTCAATAAGGTCACATGCATCAACACGTTGACCATCAACACGACCAGCAATACAGGCTTTGGCGAGACCAGGGCCGATGTCAAAAGCAACATCGTACGTCGACACAGGGTTGTCGAATGAACGCTGGCTACCATCAGGAAGAGTAATTACAGGCATTTTATTGTCCTATTTACAGTGGTGTTACACACGCAGTAACACTTGTTGAATTTATTTCTTATTAATAACAATACGTTAAAAACAAGGAGATTATAGGGCGGCTTAGTGAACGCGTCTTTTTGGTACAAATCAAAATGGACGCGCTAAAACCGGAGTGGAATTGTAACCGTGTGGCAGAATAACGCAACTAATCTGACTTGGTGAGTCGTGCTACTTCGGTTCCCTCACTGTCATACACACGGGCATAACGTACCCACGAAATATGCATCAAGCGAGTCATCACACACAATCGGATATTGATCGTTGTATGTTCCGACCTGCACCGTGATTTATGTGTCGCCATTGGGTATCGTTTTAATGGACGTCATGCCTTATACACGTCCGGCGGACTGAATCGGTTTTGGGTGAACGCTTGCCCAGTCGATAAGCCATGGCTCTCACTGCTCAAAATTCAAGTACAAAAAAACCGCGCAGTGGCGGGTTAGATTGGGCAATACAAAACCTCAGCCCGTTTAATGGTCGAAGTTATGCATTATTAGGAGAAAACAACGCGGTGCGACTCTCAACACTGCATCAGCTTATGCTTTTAAACAGAACACTAGCCGCAAGAAGGTTGCTCATAACGGAGCTGACTAACGTTCTCTGATTCTGGGTCATACACCACTAGGACAGTGTCGCCACTGACGTTGAATCTTTCCCAAGCACCAACCAACCCTAGTACTGGTACCTTTTTTGCTGGCATAGCTGCTGTTGGTTGACCCAGTAAATCCGTCACTTCATTCGATTTCATGTTTACCGTTATTCCCAGCGGTAATGCGCCAACCTGATTTGGTTTAACTTCAATACCAATGAGCGTGTTTGTTGGTCGATCGAAGACAAACGAAACATTGTTGGATTTAGACGTCACGAAAAACGTATCGAAAGCAGGATCAACATCACGTGGCACGTTTCCACCACTTAAAGAGGTAAAGTGAGCCTGCTTCATGAGTTGGTTGTACGTTTGACCTATCATCTTTCCATATTCCGTACTCATCAATACAATCCGTTGTCTTTGTGTATATTTATGTGTTTTTTTGCTTCGGCGAATTCTGAACTTAAGCATCATTAATGGCGTAATCAATAATCCGCTGGCAGTCTATATTTCCAATGTCTTCAAGCAATTGATTGACGATAAATACTTCCAAGAAGTATTCCATATTTTCCGCTCCATCAGGAACGCTCCCGTCATCTGGTTCGTAATCGACAAATGCAGGAGAATCCTCTAGCCAGGGCGTCTTGGCGTAGATAGTCATATCTGCATCTATACTGGCAATATTTTTAATAACGTCAGATAAAGTCATTCTTTTACTCACGATTCACCAACAACTCTGGTATCTCCGGTGGCATATAAGCCAATATCGAAACTGAATTCCTATAAGAGTTGCCACCTTCGGGGTTAATATCGGGATCAGCGCCAGCTTCGAGTAACGTTGCAACAATTTCCGTGGAATACGGCTTACTGTCAAACACCATACTGAGCGCTGATGTTCCACGTACACTTTGATGATTAATAAGTGACTTTGCACCATTATCTAAAAGCAGCTTGATGGCCGGAATATTCCGTTGCCTTACCGCATAAATCAAGTGTCCCGTTGCGAGAATCTTCCTGCGCTCCTCAAAGACGGTAGCCTGGTCTATTTTCCTTTTGGCGGCTTTGTTGAGCGGAAGTCGCTGTCGAACGCACAATTCGTCAAGATGGCAAACATTATTGGGTTTTCCCCAGTGAGGGAGAATCAGGTCCCTGGCAGGATATTGCGATAGGAAGCAAGCTTCTGAGTGTGTATCGAATCGGTTGTTATTACATAGTCTTGGACAACAACAGCATCGTGAAGGTCTGAGCTCTACAAATTTCGCACTCTATACTGACCTCTACATTCTGAAAGGCCTACCCTTTCACCAAAATCAGTATTGATTTTATAAATCAGCGTATTGTCAGTGCTGAATGAACATTTTCTCTTTCACCATTCGTCAAAACGCAAATTTGCGTTTTGATACTTGCCCAAGTATTGCCCACTGAGCAACAACTCAGTTGCCTGCATTTCCCGCCCATCTCGTAATGCGCAACGCTCAACTGGTAGTGACGCATAGAATTTTGAATGATGAGAACAGTGAATAATCCTTTCTCCTTCCAATTAACGCGAAGAGAGGTTGGCTTTCCTTTACGAACAGTCTTCACAACGACGTTAGGTTATAGGATGTGACATGGAATGTAATTGGTGTAAAAGCCCAATGAGCACTGAGGCGGTGATTTGTCCTACCTGCAATCGTGAGCGTAAGGATTTTCACAACATCAAATATATGATGTATACAGCCATCGCAATTTCAATGTGCTTCTTGGGCTATGGGATCGGTTCAGGTTCGTGGCAGTCGTCTTTTTTGGGTGTTTTTGAAATCAAATACGTTTTACAAACTATCTCAGGTTGGTTGTTCCTGGCGAGTTTTGTAGCCTCACAAGTGCTGTATATAAAGGGATCTCGCATCATTAAAACATGGTGGTGGTACTAAAAAACGAACTGGTAGATTGCAGCAACTGATACCCTTCGAGCTTATTGCAATCTATTCCCCCCGATCACATTTAGCTCTACTCGTCAATTTCAACTGCAAGTCGTAACAAACGAACCGCAACATATCTTGTAATAAATACCAAAGACATACAAAAATTCCGAGGACTGTCGTGACATATAGAGACGCAATCAAACTGGTTGAAAAACGTTCGCTAGAACTGGGCCTAGATCCACAACTTGGCCTGAAAATTCCTATTGATGATGAAAAAATCACCTTGCTCCAACAGGTATGCTGCAACCACCTCATTCAAACGCTTCTTCATAGGTATCAACCTGGCGATTGGGGACAACAGTGTTTAAATATAGCAGCACAGACTTTCGCTATATTCCAGCACTGGGAGATACCATGTGAGCTAGTATTTGGCGAAGTAAACATCAATGGAACTGATGAATATGGCACGACCCTTGAGGGCTTGTTAGCAGAATATAAACATGGATACACTGAGAATGCGTTTGCTATCCACGTATGGGTAAACATTGGTAAGGACTATATCATCGACCCTACAATCTCCTCACGTATCAACAAATACTATGATCCTAACTGCCCACAAAATTTAGTTATTAACGGTACAGCCAAAACACTTGATAGAACGATGCGACTTAAGTACAAACCAATTTTGGCCGGAGTCAAATATTTAGAAAGGACCTGTGACATCCCACTCGAGTACAAGATAAGTCTTGCATAATAATGAAATCAATAGCATATTCTAATAATAGCCGCGCAGCCATTGCTCTCTTACTCTTCCATCTTAATAACACCTCAATCTCCCAGGAAAAGCCCCCCCCACTCGCAAAGCAACCAATCTGTGCAGTCACTCGTTCATTCATTATGGTAGTTTGAGTCAAAGATATTCATCAAAAATATCACTCACATATTCATTAATATCATAGCCTTGGGAAATATCATGATTGACAAGTTTGAATCGGTTTGTGTCGAACTCAAAGCCCGATATATGAAAATTTTATCTCTTTACTACCCTGCGCATGGTAGTACGGGATTTACAGAACGAAATCTTACAAACAACTTTGTATCAGCATTTGAAAAAATCTTAGGCGAATCTTGTATTTCATGGTTTGAAGCGCCTATCTGTTTAAATGATGGCAAACATCTAGATGCTGTCTTATTTTTTGAATCAACAACAATCTTGATCGAAGCTAAAAGGCTCACATCCGTCAACTCGCAGTTAGTAAGCATAGAAAAAGATATAGAAAGAATGTGCTCACCAAAAACCATTGAGCTAGTAGAAAAGAAGTTGAGACTCCAGAAAGGTGATCGAACTAGGTATGCAATTGTACTTTGCGATGTGTGGACTGAAAATAATCAAAAGGAAGCTGCTTTCAGATCTTGGCCGGAACAATTACCGGAAAATTATTTAGCTGATCTAGTTTTCAATAAGAAAATGTCTTTTAACGACTTAGACGTTGAAGGTGATTGGAAGAACAACTATAAAATCATGATAGCGACTTGCAAGGTAGGCTCAGCCAAGTCAGCTCTCTCACCGTCTTGATATTATTGGGTAACATATGAATGTTACACTCAAATAACAGGTCGAACGGTTAAAGCAAGACTACATGACCAGACTTCACCGCATAAATCTAAAGAGTGGTGGGAGTCTTGGTCTGAAGTACGCTTTGTCAAGCAAGCTGACGAATCAAATGAGAACAACACTAAGCCCAAAGCAATCAAACTCTCCGATTGGTTACGATCATAGCTAAACCCACATCAACTAACGCGAACACAGAAGCGGACTCTGACGGTGACAACGGATTGAACGGATAACTACCCCCTCTATCGTAAAGGTGCCATGTTTGGTGATAGACACTGATGAATACTTTTTCATTCGCCGACAGCATAAGACGACACGGAACATCGAGCAGCTTACAGATAAACTCCCCGTTTAAGTTCACCACAATCACATCACCGTCTCTGGCGGTAATATGACGACCAACAACCAAAATATCGCCGTCGAAAATCCCCACACCCTGCATAGACTCACCCGAGGCTTAACCAATGAATGTTGCGCTTGGATGCTCTACAAGCAATTCATCTAGACTTAAAGGAAGTTGGAGATAATCACTGGCTGGCGACTCAAAACCAGTGATACCAGCACTGGCAGATATAGGAATAACATTCATATTTAATACTGTTTACATATGCAGTATTCATCCTGCGTTTTTCGTCTCATGTGCAAGATCTAGGTTTTTGACAGAGGGACATTTGAGTAAGAGTTTAATCCTAGTCACGGCCTTAGATTGCCTCTTTTGCTGTGCATCCTTTACTCGCGTAAGCTGTCCTCCATGAACAACAATACAAACTTGAGCACCGAATGAATGACAAGCCAATAGACATAAAGTGCCCTGATTGTGGTGAGCTATCTAAATTCGAAGAACCGTTTAAGTTCTTATCGAGCCGGAAGATTCACCCTGATGAGACAAGACCGGTTCATAGATGGGGCAGCTGGAGAGTTCTCGAAAGGTTTCCTTCTAAAATAAGCTGGAAGCCTCCATCAGGCTCCAGCCAGTTTCTAAGAAGTGGCGGTGACTCAGGTTATGCCGGTTACCCACTGCTTACGAATGGTTTAGTTCTATGTTCTCATTGCCACTCAAATAGAAAGCATAAATTGAACTGGCCAATTGATGCATATTGGCAATGGGAAATCCGAGGTAAATTGCTGTGGGCATGGGACAAAGAGCACGCAGAGGCGATTCTGAATTACATCAAGCAAACGTCTCGGCCAACGCGTCGCTCTTATTGCCTTAGATACATCCCCTCACACTTTCTTTCAGCCAAAGTGAGGGAATTGGTCGTTCAAAGAATTGAGCGAAGTTTTAATTGTTAATACCAATACCAATCAAACCCTCTCACCGTGCAACCATCTAATTTTCTTGAATAAAACCTCCCCACCCGCACCGTAAACACGATCTAAATCATGCCTACCCTTATGCACTTCATGATAAATTCTCGCCGTCAAACTTAGACAGTAATGACATATCGAATGCCGAAAGTGTCTGGATTCCTTTGCGCAGTAGATCTCATTCACATTTTAATACAGGAAAGAAGTCATATGAGTACTGAAAGTCCCAAGCAATTAATTACTGCTCCAATCGCATCAATCATCATCACCATAACAATTTGTGTTACTGCATTGTTTGCGATGGGCTCTTTTGAGCAGCCAAAACAAGATTACGCAACTGTTAACTTTGATGGTGGTTACAAGAAAATTGGTGTAATTAGTGAGCAACGAACCTTTTCTGAAGCCGAAGTTATACTTAATGACAAAATCCTTTGGTCAGGTACTTTGAGTTACGTAGCCGACAAAATTAAGGAAAGCATGGCATCCGAAAAGAACCCTGAAAATGTCACTTGGAAAACAGGAGTTGCTTTAAACGGAACAGCCGGAATCTCATGGGTTGGCAGTGAAAGTTCGTTCAAACTTACTACCGAGACAATCAATCTATTATCAACAGAGGATTCGCCACTGGTAGCGCAGCAAGTAATTGAGCAACTTTTGGCTTTAGACAGAAAGATTAAAGATGAAAATGAGGTAAGTGCAAGCCAAGCTTTGACGCTTTCAGAGCCCCCTAGCGCCTCATTTACTTTTACCAAACTAATTACTGCATTGAGAGATATGTAGTCGGAAGCTTTGACCACTAGAATAAAGTGTCGCGCAGCCGACACTTTATTCGCTCTACTCTCTTCAGATTAACTGAGAGTCATCGCTTCTCACGCTTTTTGAAAAGCACCTGCACCCTCTCCCCCCCCCTAAACAGCTCTCATATCACAACCGCCTAATTTC
>NZ_JAKJSE010000058.1:0-1114 GCF_050336585.1 Enterovibrio makurazakiensis | reverse complement strand
AGGTAGCCCTAGGGGAACCTGGGGCTGGATCACCTCCTTAACGATACTATCGATGCCAGTGTCCACACAAATTGTATAGGTTGAAAAAGTAAAGAGTGGTTGAGGTCCCAAACCTCAACGCATCAGCAATGAAAGTTGTTGAAAAGATTTGTGTCCCATTCGTCTAGAGGCCTAGGACACCGCCCTTTCACGGCGGTAACAGGGGTTCGACTCCCCTATGGGACGCCACGGGTCGTTAGCTCAGTTGGTAGAGCAGTTGACTTTTAATCAATTGGTCGTAGGTTCGAATCCTACACGACCCACCATCTCCTCCACAGGCGATGTAAAACT
Source organism: Enterovibrio makurazakiensis (assembly GCF_050336585.1). Classification (NCBI taxonomy): domain Bacteria; kingdom Pseudomonadati; phylum Pseudomonadota; class Gammaproteobacteria; order Vibrionales; family Vibrionaceae; genus Enterovibrio; species Enterovibrio makurazakiensis. The sequence goes on along the minus strand of NZ_JAKJSE010000058.1, from coordinate 784 downwards.
TATGTGGGCGATTAGCTCAGTTGGGAGAGCACCTCCCTTACAAGGAGGGGGTCACTGGTTCGAGCCCGGTATCGCCCACCACTTTCTCTTTTAGAGAACTTCTCCTAAGAAGTAAAACATATGGGGTTATAGCTCAGCTGGGAGAGCGCCTGCCTTGCACGCAGGAGGTCTGCGGTTCGATCCCGCATAGCTCCACCACTCTCTAAAAACATTCTCACGAGTGTGTTTAGAAAGTGGACTCTGTTATCAGAGAAAYATCACTTTGCTCTTTAAAAATCTGGAAAGCTGACTAGTAGATTCATTCTAAGGAATGAATTGAAATCTGTTTCTTATCTCTCTACCCGAGAGGTAAYGAAACAAAAGTTCTCAAAACGTTAATTCTTCGGAATTAACACCAAACACATTCAAGTGTTCTTGGTTTCATTCTTCTCCTAGAGAGGGATGAACATATTTGAGTCCGGCGAAAAACCGTTCATTAATTTGAACATGTTCTTTAACGAGAACACCTTGGTTGCTGTTTTGTTTTCACTTTAAAAAGTGAACGCAAACGGTCCATACGMAAGACCTCTTGGGGTTGTATGGTTAAGTGACTAAGCGTACACGGTGGATGCCTTGGCAGTCAGAGGCGATGAAGGACGTAGTAACTTGCGATAAGCGTAGATAAGGCAGTAACAGCCACTTGAGTCTACGATTTCCGAATGGGGAAACCCACGTGCATAAGCACGTATCATGCAGTGAATACATAGCTGCATGAGGCGAACTCGGGGAACTGAAACATCTAAGT
>NZ_JAKJSE010000057.1:0-1195 GCF_050336585.1 Enterovibrio makurazakiensis | reverse complement strand
ATGCAGACAATGACGGTGTGAATAACGATGTGGATTTGGACTCCGACAACGACACCATTCCTGATGTGGTCGAAGCCGGTCTGACCGATGCGGACGGTGATCTGATGGTCGACAGTATCGACCTGCAAGCCAGCGTCGACCCTGCCCCAGATTCTGACGGTGATGGCATTCCTGATTACCTTGATTTGGAAAGTCAGAATGCTGAAAACGACGGCACCGCCTTTGACATGCACGGCTATCACTTCGCGGCCTTCGACACCAACGGTGACGGCATGCTAAACCTTCAAGATGGTGAAGGCGGCGGCGATGTGAATGGAAATGGCGTTGACGATCGTGCCGAAGACTCGGACGGTGATGGTATCTCCAACCCGAACGATGAAGACGATGACAACGACGGCACGCTCGATATCTACGATGCCTTCCCGTTCGATCCTAATGAAGACACGGACACCGATGGTGATGGCGTGGGCGATAACGGCGATGCCTTCCCAACGGATGCCACTGAGACAACCGATACTGACGGCGATGGCGTCGGTGATAACAGCGATGCCTTCCCTAACGATGCGTCTGAAACCACGGACTCTGACGGCGACGGTGTGGGCGACAATGCCGATGCCTTCCCTGACGATGCCACTGAAACCGCGGATTCCGATGGCGATGGTGTGGGTGATAACAGCGATATCGACCGCGATAATGATGGTTTATCCGATGAATTGGAGCTTCGCACCAGTGCTGACATTGTGGATTGGCCGGTGCAAACCGGTAATTCGAGCTTCACTGACGGTGTGCTCTCCGCCAACGGCGGYTCTTGGWCKTAYCAAGCCAACTCTGCGCGTTTCTCTACCTATGGATTTAGCGACAGCTACCRTTTGAACTTCACGGTCGATGCGCTGGGCAGCAACAATATGTTTGGCTTGGGGAATGTAGAAAGCTCAGCCAGGTATGGTGATATCGATTATGCCTTCTACATCGTCAATACCACCTTATATGTCTACGAAAGTGGTGCGTATCGCGTCAACTTCGGTGCTGGCAGYGTRGCGGTTGGTGATGTGCTCACGCTGGAAGTCGATAAYGGCACAGTGCGGTATCTGCGTAATGGTGAGGAAATCAGGACAGTCACCTATTCGGGTGAAACACCGGATTTCTATGTCGATTCCAGCTTCTATAATGGTGCGATGCGCCTCAGCAATATCGA
>NZ_JAKJSE010000056.1:0-1217 GCF_050336585.1 Enterovibrio makurazakiensis | reverse complement strand
TCATCGCCTCTGACTGCCAAGGCATCCACCGTGTACGCTTAGTCACTTAACCATACAACCCCAAGAGGTCTTGCGTATGGACCGTTTGCGTTCACTTTTTAAAGTGAAAACAAAACAGCAACCAAGGTGTTCTCGTTAAAGAACATGTTCAAATTAATGAACGGTTTTTCGCCGGACTCAAATATGTTCATCCTTCTCTAAGAGAAGAATGAAACCAAGAACACTTGAATGTGTTTGGTGTTAATTCCGAAGAATTAACGTTTTGAGAACTTTTGTTTCGTTATCTCTCGGGTAGAGAGATAAGAAACAGATTTCAATTTATTCCCTCTCTATAAAGAGAAGTCATAAATCTACTAGTCAGCTTTCCAGATTTTTAAAGAGCAAAGTAGTGTTTCTCTGACGAGAATATCCACTTTCTAAACACACTTTTGAGAATGTTTTTAGAAAGTGGTGGAGCTAGACGGGATCGAACCGTCGACCTCTTGCATGCCATGCAAGCGCTCTCCCAGCTGAGCTATAGCCCCAAATAGGTGCTTTCTTTTCTATTCAGACGAAATTATTCAACGCTTGGAGATACCAATCGCGAAATTATTGATCTGACTAGAGAGAAAGTGGTGGGCGATACCGGGCTCGAACCAGTGACCCCCTCCTTGTAAGGGAGGTGCTCTCCCAACTGAGCTAATCGCCCACAATAAGTTTTACATCCCCTGTGGAGGAGATGGTGGGTCGTGTAGGATTCGAACCTACGACCAATTGATTAAAAGTCAACTGCTCTACCAACTGAGCTAACGACCCGTGGCGTCCCATAGGGGAGTCGAACCCCTGTTACCGCCGTGAAAGGGCGGTGTCCTAGGCCTCTAGACGAATGGGACACAAATCTTTTCAACAACTTTCGCTGCTGATGCGTTGAGGTTTGGGACCTCAACCACTCTTTACTTTTTCAACCTATACAATTTGTGTGGACACTGGCATCGATAGTATCGTTAAGGAGGTGATCCAGCCCCAGGTTCCCCTAGGGCTACCTTGTTACGACTTCACCCCAGTCATGAACCACACCGTGGTAAACGCCCTCCCGAAGGTTAAGCTATCTACTTCTGGTGCAGCCCACTCCCATGGTGTGACGGGCGGTGTGTACAAGGCCCGGGAACGTATTCACCGTAGCATTCTGATCTACGATTACTAGCGATTCCGACTTCACGGAGTCGAGTTGCAGACTT
>NZ_JAKJSE010000055.1:0-1455 GCF_050336585.1 Enterovibrio makurazakiensis | reverse complement strand
TAGGTACCAGCAAAGACGGCATCAATTTCGTCGTCAGTCAGTACCTTGTTGTTGATGGTGAGGCCAGTGATATCACCGCGCTCAACACCTTGCTCGGTGAGGTTGAAAGTGTATTCGACGTCGCCCGCGACCTTGTTGGACAGCGCGACGGTGAAGGTAATGTTTTGACCTTCATTGACTTCGCCACCCCCCGTGACATTCAGGGTCGGGGCATCGTCGTCATCGATGGTGCCAGTGCCAGTGATCTGAGATGCTTGACTATCGGTCTTAGCCGATAAGGTGAAACCTTCGGTGTTTTCAAATACTGAGTCGCCATCAATCTTGTTATCCAGTGTTTCCACCGCGACTTTAAAGCTGGTTTCACCTGCAGGTACATTAAATGTAAACGTGCCGTCAGCGGCAACAGGGATCTCGGTGCCGTTTACGGTCACGGTGGTGCCCGTGAAGTCGACGTTCTTGTCGGCACTGTCACCAGCTAGGGTCAGGCTCACTGTGGTGTTGGTGGTGCTCGCGTTGGTCAGGGTGACGGTAAAGGTGGCGTCGTCGCCTTCACTGACCGTGGTGTCAGACACGCTGGCCACTTCAGGGCGGTCGTCATCACCGCCGYCTGGTGTGCCGTCATTGCCGCCATCGGTGATGGTGGCGGTACCGACCTCAGGGSTGGCCTGATTRTCGGTCTTCGCTGAYACAGTGAAGGTTTCATCACCTTCATAGGTGTCATCAGTTGTTGTGTTRACCACCACATTGAATGCGGTGTCGCCCGCAGCAACGGAGACGGTGAAACTGCCGTCAGCGGCAACTGGGATCTCGGTGCCGTTCACTGTCACGGTGGTGCCTGTGAAGTCGATGTTCTTGTCGGCACTGTCACCAGCCAGGGTCAGGCTCACTGTGGTGTTGGTGGTGCTCGCGTTGGTCAGGGTGACGGTAAAGGTGGCGTCGTCGCCTTCACTGACCGTGGTGTCAGACACGCTGGCCACTTCWGGGCGGTCGTCATCACCGCCGCCTGGTGTGCCGTCATTGCCGCCATCGGTGATGGTGGCGGTACCGACCTCAGGGGTGSCCTGATTGTCGGTCTTCGCTGAYACAGTGAAGGTTTCATCAYCTTCATAGGTGTCATCAGTTGTTGTGTTAACCACCACATTGAATGCGGTGTCGCCCGCAGCAACGGAGACGGTGAAACTGCCGTCAGCGGCAACAGGGATCTCGGTGCCGTTYACGGTCACGGTGGTGCCCGTGAAGTCGAYGTTCTTGTCGGCACTGTCACCAGCCAGGGTCAGGCTCACTGTGGTGTTGGTGGTGCTCGCGTTGGTCAGGGTGACGGTAAAGGTGGCGTCGTCGCCTTCACTGACCGTGGTGTCAGACACGCTGGCCACTTCTGGGCGGTCGTCATCACCGCCGCCTGGTGTGCCGTCATTGCCGCCATCGGTGATGGTGGCGGTACCGACCTCAGGGGTG
>NZ_JAKJSE010000054.1:0-1549 GCF_050336585.1 Enterovibrio makurazakiensis | reverse complement strand
CGATACCCTGCGTGGCGGCGACGGCAATGATCACCTCGACGGCGGTGACGATAACGACAAACTCTACGGCGAATCGGGTAATGACCGCTTAGAAGGTGGCAACGGCGACGATGCCCTTTACGGTCAAGATGGCAATGACGTTCTTGTCGGCGGTCACGGTAACGACCACCTTGACGGCGGTAATCATGACGACAAACTCTACGGTCAATGGGGTAATGATTACCTCTATGGCTACAACGGTAACGATTCACTTTATGGCGAAGACGGCAACGATACCCTGAATGGTGCTGGCGGTAATGACTACCTCTCAGGCGGTAACGGCGACGATGCTCTGCATGGTGAATACGGCGATGACCGCCTAGAAGGTAACGACGGTAACGACAAATTATWTGGTCATGTTGGTAATGATGTCCTTCTTGGTGGTACCGGTAACGACTACCTTGATGGYCAGTGGAACAACGACCACCTATATGGTGAAAATGGCCATGACACGCTCAAAGGCGGTACAGGCAACGACTACCTCCATGGTGGTAACGATAACGATGCCCTGTATGGCGAAGACGGTAATGACACCTTAGTTGGCGGTCATGGCAACGATCATCTAGATGGTGGGAATAACGACGACAAACTCTATGGCGAATCGGGTAATGACCGCTTAGAAGGTGGCAACGGAAACGATGCCCTCTACGGTCAAGATGGCCATGATGTGCTGGTCGGCGGTCACGGTAACGACCACCTCGACGGCGGCGAGCACAATGACAAACTCTATGGCCAATGGGGCAATGACCGCTTAGAAGGTGGCAACGGAAACGATGCCCTTTACGGTCAAGATGGCCATGATGTGCTGGTCGGCGGTCACGGTAACGACCACCTCGACGGCGGCGAGCACAATGACAAACTCTATGGCCAATGGGGCAATGACCGCCTAGAAGGCGGCAACGGTGACGACGGCCTTTGGGGTGAAGACGGTGACGATGTCCTCGTYGGCGGTCATGGTAACGATCACCTCAACGGCGGTAACGGCAATGACCAACTTCACGGTCAATGGGGTCACGACGACATGCATGGCCTAGCGGGGGATGACGCCCTCTACGGCTGGACAGGTAACGATACCCTGCGTGGCGGCGACGGCAATGATCACCTCGACGGCGGTGACGATAACGACAAACTCTACGGCGAATCGGGTAATGACCGCTTAGAAGGTGGCAACGGCGACGATGCCCTTTACGGTCAAGATGGCAATGACGTTCTTGTCGGCGGTCACGGTAACGACCACCTTGACGGCGGTAATCATGACGACAAACTCTACGGTCAATGGGGTAATGATTACCTCTATGGCTACAACGGTAACGATTCACTTTATGGCGAAGACGGCAACGATACCCTGAATGGTGCTGGCGGTAATGACTACCTCTCAGGCGGTAACGGCGACGATGCTCTGCATGGTGAATACGGCGATGACCGCCTAGAAGGTAACGACGGTAACGACAAATTATTTGGTCATGTTGGTAATGATGTCCTTCTTGGTGGTACCGGTAACGACTACCTT
>NZ_JAKJSE010000053.1:0-1806 GCF_050336585.1 Enterovibrio makurazakiensis | reverse complement strand
CGTACTTGAGCTGTTTTTCTGTGGGTAGCTTTAGTTCATCAGGGATCGCTGCATGGATTGTGTCGGTAATATGATCCGCAAATACCGGCCATTGATTGAGGTCAACGGTGGTTTCTTGTGTGAGACGTAAGAATTTCTTTTGCTCGTGAGTGAGCGAATATTTGAAGGTTACTGCACCCACTGAAAATGTTATGTCGTCCATTTCGTTCCCTGACAATGGCGTTTTTATTGCTGAATCTTACCAGTATGAAATGAATTTGAAGTGTCTGATCACTGTGTCGGTGATGTAATTAACGCAGGCACAATCCGATGTTTGTCACCATTCCCTCATTCTATACTTCGGCCAAATCTTGCTCAGCGAGCAACTTTTCGCCCGAACTACAAGCAATCCCTTGCTCAGTCAATTCCAAATCAAACATAACTATTTGTTTTTATGGGAATTTAAAACTGGCGCGTCCCTTGCTTTCATCACCCGTTTCGTTGCTCGCCAAAATCTTGAGTATCTCGACCTACTGGTCGAAGTTACCTCAAAACATCAGAAACCCAGAGGTTACATTGAAGTGGGTGGCGAAGGTGGCATGATTTTCCAAACCCAGCAAATGTGGTTACTGTTCTTGATGAGCCTCGGTATCCCTGTCTGGCTGCTTTGGAGAAATGGAGGCGTAATGGGATCGACACATTAGAACAGATTTGGATGCAACTAAGTCAGCCCAATGAGCCTCTAATACTTGGGTTGCCTATTTACCCAAGGGAGATAAACACCCAAMACATTATYATGGCGACGGATTGACATGCTCTGGAAAAAAAAGAAAAACCAAGAACTCAACTTAAAGCAAAAAGAACCTCAGGCAGGCGAGCGCCGAAAATTTCTGTCAGGGGAAGCTGTCTTTTTTTCACCGAAGCCCATGCCTGCGTATTACTTGAAAGACGATGAYRYWGTGCCSTCTTCAGAAATACTCGACATCAATGATACCTATATGGATGTTGGCGCACGTTGCCAAGGCAAAGCATTTCAAGTTCAACTGGGGCATATATGTATCAATGCCGTTGGCTTCTTTACTTTGATTGTACTTATCTATGGCGGCTTTATTTATAGCGGTTCATTTTTCGATGCCCTCCTAAAAGGTTTCAGAGAAATAGAGGCTGTCCTCTATATATTTTATGCCGTATTCGGTGGMGTCRTATGGTTCGTCACCATCAAGACATCGTTCGATTATGCACGTCAACGCCCCATTCGCTTTCATCGCCAACGGCGCGAAATATGCTATTACCCAGATGGTAGCAATACCCCAGTGATCGCACCTTGGGAGCAAGTTGTTTCTTGGGTTGCYTTAACAAGAGGCACGACGGGCACCAACGTCATGACCACCTATACATTTGGGATTGCCATTCCGACACCCGATGGCAAAGATTATTGGCTKTTACGCCAACCAGTATACTCAGTGGGTGAGGCGCAAAGAAAATGGGAAACCATGCGTACATAYATGGATGAGCCARAGAAAAAMTGGCCAAGATCRCGRCCATTTGTCAAAGAAGACCGMGCCATGTTTGATGCCGAGCGYAAACRTATCTGGTCTAAATTCMTAAAAGGWCCGAGAAAGTGGGYRTCRTTCAAATTCACCGACCCAGCAGACTCTTATTTCACCTTATTYTCATATTATTTCTATCATATTCTCGCATGCTGGAAGATCCCATACATGGTTTCAGAGTGGACTGATAAATTGAATAAAAAGCCATTGCCAGAAAATATCAATGAATGGTCAAAACCACTCCCAAAAGAAAAATGGGAAAAACCCAGTGAAGAGT
>NZ_JAKJSE010000052.1:0-1896 GCF_050336585.1 Enterovibrio makurazakiensis | reverse complement strand
TTCGTTTGACGTTAGCTGCAGAAGAAGCACCGGCTAACTCCGTGCCAGCAGCCGCGGTAATACGGAGGGTGCGAGCGTTAATCGGAATTACTGGGCGTAAAGCGCATGCAGGCGGTTTGTTAAGCAAGATGTGAAAGCCCCGGGCTCAACCTGGGAACCGCATTTTGAACTGGCAGGCTAGAGTCTTGTAGAGGGGGGTAGAATTTCAGGTGTAGCGGTGAAATGCGTAGAGATCTGAAGGAATACCGGTGGCGAAGGCGGCCCCCTGGACAAAGACTGACGCTCAGATGCGAAAGCGTGGGGAGCAAACAGGATTAGATACCCTGGTAGTCCACGCTGTAAACGATGTCTACTTGGAGGTTGTGACCTAGAGTCGTGGCTTTCGGAGCTAACGCGTTAAGTAGACCGCCTGGGGAGTACGGTCGCAAGATTAAAACTCAAATGAATTGACGGGGGCCCGCACAAGCGGTGGAGCATGTGGTTTAATTCGATGCAACGCGAAGAACCTTACCTACTCTTGACATCCAGAGAAGCCGGAAGAGATTCTGGTGTGCCTTCGGGAGCTCTGAGACAGGTGCTGCATGGCTGTCGTCAGCTCGTGTTGTGAAATGTTGGGTTAAGTCCCGCAACGAGCGCAACCCTTATCCTTGTTTGCCAGCACATTATGGTGGGAACTCCAGGGAGACTGCCGGTGATAAACCGGAGGAAGGTGGGGACGACGTCAAGTCATCATGGCCCTTACGAGTAGGGCTACACACGTGCTACAATGGCATATACAGAGGGCAGCGAGGCCGCGAGGTGGAGCGAATCCCAGAAAGTATGTCGTAGTCCGGATCGGAGTCTGCAACTCGACTCCGTGAAGTCGGAATCGCTAGTAATCGTAGATCAGAATGCTACGGTGAATACGTTCCCGGGCCTTGTACACACCGCCCGTCACACCATGGGAGTGGGCTGCACCAGAAGTAGATAGCTTAACCTTCGGGAGGGCGTTTACCACGGTGTGGTTCATGACTGGGGTGAAGTCGTAACAAGGTAGCCCTAGGGGAACCTGGGGCTGGATCACCTCCTTAACGATACTATCGATGCCAGTGTCCACACAAATTGTATAGGTTAAAGAAAGTAAAGAACATTGCTTAGATGGGTCTGTAGCTCAGGTGGTTAGAGCGCACCCCTGATAAGGGTGAGGTCGGTGGTTCAAGTCCACTCAGACCCACCAATTTCATTTCCTAGATGAAGTTGGTAACACTAAGTAATTTCGATGGGGTTATAGCTCAGCTGGGAGAGCGCCTGCCTTGCACGCAGGAGGTCTGCGGTTCGATCCCGCATAGCTCCACCACTCTCTAAAAACATTCTCACGAGTGTGTTTAGAAAGTGGATATTCTCGTCAGAGAAACAYYACTTTGCTCTTTAAAAATCTGGAAAGCTGACTAGTAGATTTATGACTTCTCTTTATAGAGAGGGAATAAATTGAAATCTGTTTCTTATCTCTCTACCCGAGAGGTAACGAAACAAAAGTTCTCAAAACGTTAATTCTTCGGAATTAACACCAAACACATTCAAGTGTTCTTGGTTTCATTCTTCTCYTAGAGAGGGATGAACATATTTGAGTCCGGCGAAAAACCGTTCATCGAAAGATGAACTTGTTCTTTAACGAGAACACCTTGGTTGTTTGTCCATACRWAAAGACCTCTTGGGGTTGTATGGTTAAGTGACTAAGCGTACACGGTGGATGCCTTGGCAGTCAGAGGCGATGAAGGACGTAGTAACTTGCGATAAGCGTAGATAAGGCAGTAACAGCCACTTGAGTCTACGATTTCCGAATGGGGAAACCCACGTGCATAAGCACGTATCATACAGTGAATACATAGCTGTATGAGGCGAACTCGGGGAACTGAA